>NZ_PQHY01000036.1:0-62509 GCF_003385175.1 Amycolatopsis ruanii | reverse complement strand
AACCAGCCCCGCCCGCAAGCCAGGGCCGGTCCCGCGACCGCCGACCCACCCGGCAACCATCCGCCCGGCCCGACAACCGCCCACCCGGCCCGGCCACCCACCGGCAGCCGGTACCCTGCAGCGCGGCTAGACCAGCTCGGCGAGCTTGCCCAGCACCCCGTCGTAGATCCGGCGCAGCCCACCCGGCGCGAAGGTCTTCTCGAAGAAGCCGCCGATGCCGCCGGCGCCCTCCCAGCTGGTCTCGATCCGCACGACGCTGCGCTCCCCCGCAGGCCGCACCGTCCAGGTGGTGACCATGCTGGAGTTGGCGTCCGTCTCGACGAGGGTGCCCGCCTCCGGCTCGGACACACTCGCCGCGACGTCCCGCACCCGCTTGGAGGTGGCCTGCAGCTTCCACTTCGCCTTCGTGCCGGCGCCGGTCCCGCCCTCGACCACCTCGTAGTCGCGGTAGTGCTCGGTCAGGATCTTCGGCCGGGTCTCGGCGTAGTCCGCGACCAGCGCCCGCACCTTCTCGGCCGGTGCGTCGATCGTTCGTTCCGCGCTGGCGGTGACCTTCGCCATAACCCCTCCTGATCTGCTCGGACCCTGTCCCCGCGACTCTAGCGATCAGATCAGGCCCTGCTGAGACAGCCAGTCCTTCGCCACGTCCGCCACCTGGTCGCCGTCCTCGTCGACCTGCTTGTTCAGCTCGCGCAGCTGCTCGGTGGTCAGCTTGGCGCTCACCGCGTTGACCGCCGCCGCGAAGTCGGCGCCGCGCTCGTCCAGCACCTTCTTGTTCACCGCGGGCACGATGTTCTCGGTGGCCACGATCTTCTGGTCGTCCTCGAGCGCGGTGAAGTCCGGGTTGCCCACCAGCGGGTTCACCGAGTCGAGCGGGATCACCGTGACCGCGCCGGAACGCAGCTGCTCGACCCGCGGACCGGACTCCTGGATGCTCGAGAACGTGACGTTCAGCTTGTAGACGTCACGGAACCCGACGAAGCAGTTGGCCCGGGTGCCGCACTCCGGCGGCCCGGCCAGGATCACCTTGTCGAGCTTCTTCAGGTCGCTGATCGTCTTCAGGCCGTGCTGCTGCGCGAGGTCGGACTTCACCACGTAGGTGTTCTTGTTCTCCGCCGGCGCGTAGTCCAGCAGGCCGACCCCGGACGGCGCGAACAGCTCGGCGAGCTTCGCGTGCTCCGACGCGGCGTCGTTCGGCGCCTGCTCGTTGAACCCGGAGCTGATGGCCGCGCCCTGGTACTCCGGGATGAACTGCAGCTCACCGGACTTCAGCGACGGGTACACCAGCTCCCGCGAGCCGATGTTGAACTTCCGCTGGACCGGGTAGCCCTTCGCCTCCAGCGCCTGCGAGTACACCTCCGCCAGGATCTGGCTGTCCGTGAAGTTGAACGACGCCACCACGATCGGCGCGCCACCCTTGGCCGGCGCCGCCGAACCGCCGTCGTCCCCGCCACCGCAGGCCGTCAGCCCGAGGACCGCCACCGCGAGCACCCCTGCCACCCGCAGGCTCCGTGTCCACCGCATACCTGTTCACCCTCCCGAATGTTCGTCGCCCGCGACCCTATCCGCACCCACCGACAAAATTCACATCGTGAGATCGCCGGCCGGAAAGTGTCGGTCACCGCCTCTATGCTCGCCCGGTGAGCGAGTACCTGCTGGCCGCCTCCGACCGGCCGCTGTTCGAGTGGCGCTGGGTCGAGCGCAACGCGGACGAGATCGCACAGCGCCTGGGCGAACACCTGGCGCTGACCGCGGCCGCGCTCGCGATCGGGCTGGTCGTGTCGGTCGCGCTGGCGGTGCTGTCGCTGCGGTGGCGCTGGTTCTACGCGATCGCGCTGGGCGCCGCCGGTGCGCTGTACGTGATCCCGAGCCTGGGCGCGTTCGCGCTGCTGGTGCCGTTCTTCGGCCTGTCGTTCACCACGGCCGTGATCCCGCTGGCCACGTACACGCTGCTGATCCTGCTGCGCAACATCGTCACCGGCATCCAGCAGGTGCCCGCGGAGGTGCGGGAGGCCGCGATCGGCATGGGCTTCACGCGGCTGCGGCTGCTGCTGCGCGTGGAGTTCCCGCTGGCGCTGCCGGTGGTCATCGCCGGGCTGCGGGTCGCGGCGGTGACGACGATCGGGCTGGTCACGGTCACCGCGATGCTCGGCATGGGCGGGCTGGGCTACTTCATCCGGCAGGGCATCCAGACGACCACGCCGAACCCGACGGCGATCATCGTCGGCGTCGGGTTGTCGATCGTGCTGGCGGTGCTCGTGGACGCGCTGCTGTGGCTGAGCGAGCGGGCGCTGGCCCCGTGGGCGCGGAAGGCGGGGCGGGCGTGAACGCGTTCGAGCAGGCGCTGGACTGGCTCGGTCAGCCGAACCGGTGGAGCTGGACCGACCCGGCCGGCCTCCCGTACCGGACGCTGGAGCACCTCGGTTTTTCGGCGTTGTCGCTGGTCATCGCGGCCGCGCTGGCGGTGCCGCCGGCGCTGGTGCTGGCGCACTACCGCCGGGGCGCGTTCCTGGCGAGCAGCGCGGTGAACATCGGCCGGGCCATCCCGAGCTTCGGGTTGATCATCCTGTTCTGGTACCTGGCGAGCCGGTGGGAGGTGGACACGTCGTTCTGGCCGCTGCTGCTCGCCCTGGTGGCGCTGGCCCTGCCGCCGCTGTTCACCAACACCTACGCCGGCGTGGTGTCGCTCGAACCGGAGGCGGTGGACGCCGCCCGCGGCATCGGGCACACCGAGGGCCAGATCATGCTGCGGATCGAGCTGCCGCTGGCGTTGCCGGTGGTGCTGGCCGGGGCGCGGGTGGCGTTCCTGCAGCTGGTGGCGACGGTCGCGATCGGCGCGATCGTCAACGACGGCGGCGGGCTGGGCCGGTTCATCGTGGACGGGTTCGCGCAGGGCGCGGGCGGCTACGGCGAGATCCTGGCCGGCGGGCTGGCGGTCATCGTGCTGGCCCTGGTGTGCGAGGGCGTGTTCGCCCTGCTGGAGCGGTTCGCCGTGCCGCGGGGGCTGACGTCGTCGCGCCGGGAGACGCTGTCTACGCGACCGGCTTAGCCAGGCCGTCGATCACCTCGGCGCCGGGCAGTGACGCGAGGAGGTCGCCGGTGACCAGGAGTTTCCCGCCGCGGATGCCGCTGCCGATGACGAGTTCCGGCGAGTCGGCGACGGCCTTGTCGATGAGGATGGGCCAGTCCGCGGGCAGCCCGACCGGCGTGATGCCGCCGTAGGCCATGCCGGTGAGCGCGACGGCCTCGTCCATCGGGGCGAAGGAGGCTTTGCGCACGTCCAGGCGGCGCTTGATGACGCCGTTGACGTCGGCGCGGGTGGTGGCGAGCACCAGCGCGGCGGCGAAGCGAACCTCGCCGGCCCGCTTCCCGGCGACGACGACGCAGTTGGCGGACGCGTCGAGGGGCGAGCCGTAGGCCTCGCAGAACGCGGCGGTGTCGGCGAGTTCGGGGTCGATCTCGACGGCGCCGACGCTGTCGGGGTCGAGGGCGGCCAGCGCCTTCGCGACGGGCTCGGCCAGCAGGTCGGTGCGTTCGGTGGCCGGGTGGACGGTCAACGTCCCGGCGATGGTCCAGGTCCTCACGCCGTCAGGATAAGCAGTGGGCCGGGGTCACCAGTTCTTGCCGCCGCGCTGGACCTCGATCAGTCGCGGCCGGACGTCGACCAGGTAGACCAGAACGGCCACGATGCCGGCCAGCCAGAATAGAGTGCCGGCCCCGCCGAAGCTGAAGAGCCCCATGGCGACCGTGCCGGCGCCGGTGATGGCGAGCCAGATGGGCTTCGTCTTGCGGTCCGCGGCCTGGTAGGCGTCCGAGCGCTGGAGAAGGGCGTGCACGAACGCGCCGAGGCCCACCAGCGCACCCACCCAGCTGATGACCTGCATGATCCAGTACGCGATGAACGGCACGTCCCTAGCCTACGTCCCTTCGCCCCCGCCGTCGGAATCCCTCGTGTCCAGAATGCCACGACCACCCCGACCCGTCACCGGCGCCCGCTCACCTCGCGAGACACCGCGCCGCACCCCACTCACCCCCGAACGCATGGAGCGGCCCGGTCCCTGGGGACCAGGCCGCTCCTGCCGGACGGGCACGCACCGGCCGGCTGACTGTCCATTCGACAATCCACAGCCGGGTTCACCGGACACGCGGCTCACTCCGCACTCCCGACCCGGCAATCACCGGCAGGGCTGGCCGCGTCCGCGGAGCACCTTGTTCACTCAGCTGTTTGCCCCAGCCACGCCCACTGAACGGCCACCGGCACGCCCAGACTCCCGGGCGCGTTGCTCGCTCAACCCCGCGACCCAACCACGCCACTCAGCAGCCACCGGCACGGCCGCGTCCGCGAGGCGCCCTGCTCGCTCTACCCCGCGCCCAGCCACGCCACTCAACAATCACCGGCACGGCCAGGCTCGCAGAGCATCTTGCTCACTCGCCCCGCGACCCAGCCACACCACGGAGCAGTCGTCACAGCCGGGCTCGCGGGGCCTTGCTCACTCAGCCCCTCGAAGCCCACTCAGCAATAACCGGCACGGCCGGGCTCGCAGGGCACCTTGCTCACTCAACCCCGCGCCCCAGCCGCGCCCCTCAGCAGTTCCCAGCGCAGCCGCCGGGTGCCTGTCCTACTTGGTCGTCTTCGGCGTGGTCGCGTTCGCCGGGCGCTTGGCCGGCGTCGTGCTCCGGCGGGTGGCCGGGGCCTTCGTCGTGGCGGTCTTGGGGGCCGGCTTGGCCTGCTCCTCCTGGACCTCGTCCTCGATCTTGTCCGCGACCTCGTCCGCGGCCTCGGCGACCTTCTCGCCACCGGCGCGGGTCCGCTTCGCGACCAGGCCGAGCACGTCCTCGACCTTCTCGCGCGCCTCGGTGCTCACCTCGCCGACACGCTCCTGCGCGGTCGACAGCGCCTCCTCGACCTGCTCGAGCACGCCCTTCACGCGCGGCTCGGCGAGGAACTTGTCCCACGCCTGCTCACCGGTCTCGGCCAGCTTGTTGTACAGCTTCAGCGCGGCCTCGGTGTACTCGTCGATGACCTTGCGCAGCTCGTTCGGGTCGAGCTTCTCGCGCAGGGTGGTCACCTCGGTCGGCAGCTCTTCGATGTTCTTGCGCGCGACCTCGCTGCCCTCGACGACCCGCTCGCGGGCCTTCCCCACGGCCTCGACGACGGCCTGGCCGGCCAGGTTGCCGGCGCCCAGGGCGGCCAGCAGCGGCGTGCGGAGCTGTTCGATGGCGGTCTTGGTGCTGGGCATTGTGCTCACTCCTTGGCGATGACGGTGGTTTGTCCTCGATCGCCGCCCGCCGCCGCGTTCTCCCGGCGGAACGACTCGTACACGTCGAGCAGGACCTGCTTCTGCCGCTCGGTCAGCTCGGTGTCCGCGCGGATCGCGTCGGTCACCGGGCCACCGGTGGGCAGGTCGAGGATTCCGGCCTGCACGTAGAGCGCTTCCGCGGAGATCCGCAGTCCCTTGGCGATCTGCTGCAGGATCTCCGCGCTGGGCTTGCGCACCCCGCGCTCGATCTGGCTCAGGTACGGATTGGACACTCCGGCGAGCTTTGCCAGCTGCCGCAAGGAGATCTTCGCGTTGTTGCGTTGCTGGCGGATGTACTCGCCGATCCCGGAGGCGATGTCGGCGACCTTCTCCACCGGTCCGCCCGCCGAGTTCTCGTGGCCGTTGTCCTCCGACATGTCAGTCCATCTCCTCGCGACGATTCCAACAGTACGCCGGGGTGCTAGCTATTGCAAGCACCCTGCTTGCAACCATCGGGTGTTACTTGAGTCACCCATTACGGTGGGGGTGTGCACAGCACGGCACGCCGCCGGCACCAGTTGGCCGAGTCGTTGCGCCGGGACGGGATGATCACCGATCCGGCCTGGCTCGACGCGTTCCGGCGGGTGCCGCGGCATGCGTTCGTGCCCCGGTACTTCCTGTCCCGGCCGGGTGGCTGGCGGGCCGTCGACCGCACCGACGAGGACTGGCTCGACCACGTCTACGCCGACCAGGTGCTGGTCACCCAGCTCGACGGCGATCCGCAGGCGTGGGAACGCGCCCGGCGGGAGGGCGTGGTGCGCGGCAGCCCGACCTGTTCGTCGAGCATGCCGGGGATCATGGCCGTGATGCTCGAGGAGCTGTCGGTGCGCGCCGGGCACCGGGTCCTGGAGATCGGCACCGGCACCGGTTACAACGCCGCCCTGCTGTCCGAACGACTCGGCTCGTCGCTGGTGTCCACAGTGGATGTCGACGAGGAGTTGGTGCGGCTCGCCGCGGAGCGGTTGTCGCTGTGCGGGTACCACCCGGCGGTCGCGGTCCAGGACGGGGTGGAGGGGTTTCCGGCGCAGGCGCCCTTCGACCGCGTGCTGTGCACGTGTGCGGTGTCGGAGGTGCCGGTCGCATGGCTGGATCAGACGGCACCCGGCGGGATCGTGGTGACGACTCTGAACCGCCCGATCGGCGCCGGCCTGGTGCGGCTGATCGTGATGCCGGGCCCGGTCGCGCGCGGCCGGATCCTGGGCCGCGACGGGCGGTTCATGCCGTTGCGGGCGCACCGCCTCGCCGATCCGGTGTCGCTGCCGGAGATCTCCGGCCCGGTGCGTCCCACGGAGCTCAGCACCGACCTGGTCCTGCACCCGTCGAGCCGGTTCGAGTTCTTCGCGGGGCTGGCGCTGCCGAAGGTGGTGCCGGTCGTCCGCGGCGATGACACGTTCCTCCTGCACGACGACGGATCATGGGCCCGCGTGGCGACGCACGCCGGCCGGACGATGGTGGCACAGGGCGGCCCGCGACGGCTGTGGGACCTGGCGGAGGGGGCCCACCGGCTGTGGAAGTCGCTCGGCAAGCCCGGCCGTGAGCGGTTCGGGCTGACGGTGACGCCCCAGCAGCAGGAAATCTGGCTCGACGATCCGGATGGCGACCACCGGTGGCCGCTGACCTGACGCGGGGGTGCGGCTCGCCGCGACGCCGCCGGTGAACCGACGGCAACGACGCAACGTGGTGGCGGCGCCCCCTACCTGCCTCGGATACCAGCAGCAGGACGGCCAACCGCCGCACGATCCCCGCGCCGCGGGAGGGGAGGCCGGACGGCCACGCAGCCCCTTCCGCTCCTGCGATTGGCAGCCAGACCACCGCACGCGATTCGCGATCCTCCCGGAAAGCCTGGCGCGCGGCCCCCGACCATCCCACGGCAGGCCCACGCGTCGACGGTGGAGCAGCCCGCGCAGCTGGGTCAAGGCAGGTGGCTTTCGACCCACTCCGCCGCGTGCTCGACGCTCTCTTCGAAAGTTGCGCTCGTCGTGTCGAAGAGGGTGACCGGTGGGTCGAGGGTGTCGGCGTTCTTCTGCAGCCACTCGTTGAACTCGAGCATCTCGGCGATGCGCGGCTCGTCCCAGCCGCGCCAGGCCGGGCGGGCCCGGAGGCGCCTGGCGAGCACTTCACCGTCGGCGACGAGCGCGAGGTAGTGGCTCTCGCTGAACAGGGCACGCTCGGGCAGGGCCTCGAACTCCGGGGGCACGACGGTGCCGCACAGCACGACCGGGCGGCCGTTTTGGTGAACCATCGCGGCCATCCGCAGCCAGGTGCCGCGGAACGTCGGGTGCCCGTTCACGTCGTCGCGCAGGCCCGCCACCCACAGCACGTCCTGCTCCAGCACGGTGACCCGCCCGCCGAGCCGCTCGACCAGGGCCGGACCGACGGTCGACTTACCCGCCCCGCTCGGCCCGGTCAACGCGAACAGCGGCAACCGGCGGAAGGGCCAGCGGTGACCGCACTGGTGGCACAACCGCGTGTTGCCCTCCACGGCCGGGACCTCAGCCAGGTCCCCGCATCGAGGGCAGATGCGGGGATCCAGCATCGCTTCCGGCACCGCGTCAGTCGAAGAGCTGCTCGAGGAAGCCCCGCTTGCGGTGCCCTCGGTGGCCGCCGTACGGCCGCGGCGAATCGGAGTAGTGGCCGCCCCCCTGGTACGGCCGGGGCGAGTCGGAGTACCCGTGCCCACCTCGGTAGGGACGCGGCGAGTCGCCGTGGCCGTGACCGCCGTACGGCCGCGGCGAATCCCGGTAAGCCGCGGTGTGCCCGGCTCCTGGGTACGGCGGAGCTGCGGCGGGCCCGCCGTAGTAAGCGCTCTCCGCGCCCACGATCTGCTCCAGCTCGCCGCGGTCCAGGAAGATGCCCCGGCAGCCTTCACACTGCTCGATGTGGATGCCGTTCTTGTTGACGGTGCGCATCACGTTTTGACACTTCGGACAAATCACGTATGCCACCCTACGCATGATCCGGCCTGCCGGGAGTGGTGTCCGCCGGTTTCCTGCCCAGAACGTGTCACTCGGCCCGTAGCGCCTCCACTCTGGTGACCCCCCGGAGCGCGGGCAACGCCGCGCCGGTCACCGCGAACACCAGGGCCACGGCCACCACCGCGGCGATGCCGATGAAGCCCGCGTCCACGTGCAGCACCATGTGTGGGCTCAGCAGCCGCACGATGAGGGCGCCCGTGCCGATCGCCACCCCCACGGCGACCGCGACGCCGACCACCAGCGGGATCGCGTTCTGCCAGAGCAGCGAACGTCCCAGGACCGGCAGCGGCACACCGGAGGCGTGCATCGCCGCGAAGGCCCTCCGGCGTTCGCTGAGCTGCCCCGCCAGCAGCACCAGCAGGCTGATCGCCGCGATGACGAGTCCCAGCAGGCCGCCGGTGTAGAGCAGGCTGTTGACCGCCGACAGGAAGTCGTCGCTCCCACCGCCGAGGTACTCGTCCTCGCTGTGGACGGCCACCTGCCACCCGAACGGCCCCAGCGCGGCCCGGGCTCGATCCAACGCGCCGTGATCGCCGGGGGTCACCAGGAGTTCGATCATCCGTCCGCCGTCCGGCAGTTGCTGTGCCCTGGCGACTTCCGGCGTGACCGCCACCCCAGCGCCGTTGGCGAGAACGGCGTTCCCAGGGGCCACCGAAGCCGCGTTCGCCGGGACCACGAACCGCACCCCGTCCACCGTCGCTGGCGCGCCCGCCTGAACATCCGAGCCGGCCACCACGTAGGCGTCGCCGTCCGCGCACCCGGACACGCCGAAGAGGTGCGTCAGCACGGGGCACGGGGCGACCAGCAACTCGACCGGCCTCCCGCTCTCGAGGCTCGCCGACAGCCTCTGGACGCGATACGCACCGGTCACCCCTGGCGTCCCGTCGACCAGGCGCACCGCCTCCGCCTCGGCGGACTCGGTGACGTTGAGGTACGCGATGCCCGTGGCGATCTGTGCACGGTTCGCGTGCGCGGCGGTAGAGCCGATCATCGTCTGCAGTGTGATCACCCCGGCGAGCACGACCACCACGCCCGCCACGACCCGGTTCGGCGTGCCGCTGTCCAGCTGCAGTCGACGAACGGCCAGCTGCCACGCCGGGCTTCCGCCCCGGATCCGCCGGACCACGAACTCCGTGAACCACGGCATGACCGCGGGGACGCCGATCAGCAGGAAGGTCGACCCGGCGAGCAGGAACGGCAGGGTGCTGCCCGGGCTGGCCGACACCCCCAGGAGCTTGTCCGGCAGCAACAGCACGACACCGAGCGCGAGCAGGACCAGCCGCCACCACAGCCGCCTCCGCTCCGACTTCGCGTTGCGCAGCACCGCGAGCGGTTCGACGACGAGCCGCCGTAGCCCCAACCACGCCGGCCCGATCGCGAGCACCGGAACGAGCAGGGCCGCCGCCACCCCCAGTGGCCAGCCCGGGACGAAGTCGGAGTGGAAGACGGTGATCCCGTCGAACTCCAGCTCCATCGCCACTGGGCGCACGGCGAGGTAGAGAGCGAGGCCCAGCCCTCCCCCAGCCAGGGCACCGGCCAGTGACTCGCCGGCCGCGATGCGGTGCACCTGCCCACGACGCGCCCCCGCGAGGCGGAGGGTGGACAGCCGCCGCTCCCGCTCCGCACCACCGATCCGGCTCGCTGCGCTCAGCAACACGAGCATCGGGATGAGCAGCACGACGACGCCGACGACCAGCAGGAAGATCAACTGTGGTGAAGCGCTGTCCGTCGCCGCGCCCGCGCCGAAACCGCTGACCGCGAACCCCCAGCTCGCGGCACGGATACCGGTGGCTCCCACATAGGCGAACAGTTCGTCCGGACCGTCGAGCCCGTCCGGTGCGATGGTGCCGACCACCCGCTCGGGAAACCTCTCCCGCAGCAGCGGGTCCGCGATCCGCTCGGCCAGCGCCGGTGACACCACCATTTCCCCTGGCTGTGGGATCACGGCCAGCCCGGGTGGGACCGGCGCATCCGGACCGGCGGCCTCCAGCCAGGTGGCCGTCAACGTCCGATCACCGTCCGGTGTGGTCTGCGAGGACACGTACAACGACGCGGGCCCGCCCACGGTCACCGGTTCCCGTCCGTCGATGCGGTCGCTCCGCTCGCTGAGCGCGTGGGTCGCGCTCGCGAGCAGCAGGAGCATCGCCACCGACAATCCGATGCCGACCGTCGTCAGCACCATCCGGGGCAGATTGGCCCGGAAGGTCCGGCCACCCCCGACGGCCAGCCGGAAGCCCAGCGCGAAGTCGTTGAGCAGGCTCACGGGACCGCCACCCGCTGCGGCGTCCGGCCGTCGCGGACGATGACCTCTCGGTCCGAGTGAGCCGCCACCCGGAGGTCGTGCGTGACCAGCACGACCGCGGCGCCCGACTCCTTCGCCGTGGCCACGAGCAGACGCATGACGTGCTCGCCGTTGAGCGAGTCGAGCGCACCGGTCGGCTCGTCGGCGAAGACGACCTTCGGCGTGGTGATGAGGGCTCGCGCGATCGCCACCCGCTGCCCCTGACCGCCCGACACCTCGCCGGGCCGCTTGGCGGCGAGGTCGCCGAGTTCGAACCGGTCGAGCGCCTGCCGGGCCGACGCCTCGGCGGGTTTGCGCCTCATCCCGCCCAGGCGCAGCGGTAGCGCGACGTTCTCCAGGCACGACAGTTCCGGAACCAGCTGACCGAACTGGAAGACGAATCCGAACTCGCTGCGGCGCAACGAAGACCGGTCCGCGTCGGACATGCTCGCGAGGTCACGCTCCCGGTAGACGACCGAGCCTTCGTCCGGCGGGACGATCCCGGCGAGGCAGTGGAGCAACGTGGACTTGCCGGACCCGGACGGCCCCATGACGGCGACGACTTCGCCCGCTTCGATCTCGAAGTCGGCGCCCCGCAACGCTTCCGTGGGCCCGAAGGATTTGCGCAGGCCGGTGGCCCTGAGCAGAGTCATGCCCCCACCTGCTTGGCGAGTTCGTCGAGGCGGGCGGCGGTCAGTTCGAGCCAGCGCAGGTCCGCTTCCAGGTGGAACAGGGCGTGGTCGCAGATGAGCGTGTCCGCCAGATCGCCCTCGGCCTTGCGCCGGGTCAGCTCGCGCATCACCTTCAGGTGCGCCGCGCGCTGGGTGTCGAGCACCGTCGCGGCGTCCCGGCCGGACAGCAGTGCGAGAACGACCTTGGTGTACAGCGTGTTCTGCAGGTACACCTCCGGCTTTTCCGGGGTCGCGAGCCACCGCTCGACGTCGGTGATCCCGGCATCGGTGATCGCGTAGCTCTTGCGTTCCGGCCCGCCACCCGGTTCGACTCCGCTCTCGGTGACCAGCCCGTTGCGGAGCAGGCGCGCCAGGGTGGCGTACACCTGCCCGTAGTGGAGCGGCCGGTCGTGCCCGAAGCGCTCGTCGTAGGCGCGTTTGAGCTCGTAGCCGTGTCGAGGACCCGCCTCGAGCAGACCGAGAAGTGTTTGTCCGATCGCCATGGACACGACTATACACACGATGTATAGTCGTTGTCTATACACCCCGTGTATAGCAACAGCCGCCGGGGTGAACAGAGGTGGTTCGGGTGGCCGAGCCGGCAGATCGGCCACCCGGCCGCCATCACGCCCCAGTTACTCGCTCCAGGAGGTCAACAGGCACAAAGACAGAACGGATGACCGGCCGGATCGGCGTAGACGCGGAAGCGTTTCGCGTCGTCGAGCAGTTCCGCGCCGAGCGACACCGCGTGCTCGTGCGCCGCTTCGAGATCTGTGACGTCCAGATCGAGATGCAGTTGCTGCGGGACGTCCTGCCCCGGCCACTTCGGCGCCCGGTACGACTCCACCCGCTGGAAGGAGATCCGAACCCCGCTCGGGTCCTCCAGAACCACCCAGCTGCCGTCGTCGTCCACCTTCGGCTCGGGCAGGTCGAGCAGGCGCGCGTAGAACCCGGCCAGCGCCACGGGATCCGGACAGTCGAGAACGATCGCACCCAGCTTCGTCACCGCACTCATGACGGATCCTCCCAGAGATGTCGGATAACCAGTGAAAGGAGTATGAGAGTTACGCGATACGTCCGCAACCACCGTTCGGCTTACACTGGTCACGTGAGCTCGGCGGACGTGTCCCTCGTGGTGGATTTCCTCAATACCCTCGACGTGGAGGACGACACTGATGTGCTCACGAACGCGGCCGGCTGGCGCGGATGGAGCCACGAACGCGGACTGGAAGCAGGTCCGGTGTCCGCGGCGCGGTCCGCCCGCGCGGCCCTGCGCGCCGCGGTAGGTGACCCCCTGAGGCCGTCGCCGCTGACGGTTCCGGTCACGGTCCAACTGGCTCCCGACGGCCCGGCTCTGGTCGCGCGCGACGCCGTCGGGGCGGTGATGGCCGCTGCCGCCCGCCTGGCCGTGCTCGGTCAGTGGTCACGCGTGAAGATCTGCCCGGCGGACGACTGTCGCTGGGCGTTCTACGACGAGTCCCGCAACCGGTCGCGCACCTGGTGCTCGATGCGGGTGTGCGGCAACCGGGAGAAGGCGCGCAGCTGGCGGCAACGTCAGGCCTGAATTGCTCGGTCGAGTTGCCCACAGCGCACCTGTGGACAACTCATCCACCTGTGGACAACCGGGGCAGGGCTGGGCAGAACTCCGCGCCAGTCGCGGATGGTCTGGCACCGGGCGGTTCAGAACAGGGACCGACTGATCGCAACGGGGGCGGGCTGCTCGCGACAACTGACGGGGCGCACCCATGGGCACAACAGCGGGCTGACAGAACAGGCTGCTTGACACAACGGCGGGCTGGTTGCAACACCGGCGGGGCCGCGTGGCAGCAGGCCGGCGAAACGGCCGGCTGGGCGCCGCACTGGCCGGGCGCCACACCGACTGTGACGCAAACGTCGGCTCGACGCAACCCCGGCGGGCACAACGCCAGCGGGGCGCAACGCCGGTGGGGCAGCGCAATCCTGGCCGGGCGCCACACCGACCGGGCTCAACGTCGGCTCAGCGCAACGCCGACCAGCGCCATGCGGACCAGCGCCACGTCAACCCGCGCAACCGCGGCTGGGTGCCACACCGCCCGAAGGCAACCCCGGCTCGACGCAACCCAGCTGGGCGCAACGCCGACCGGAGGTAACGCCGCTCTGCGCAACTCCGACTCGGCGTAACCGCGGCGAGCCGCAACCCCGGCTCGGCGCAGCCCCGGCCGGCCGCGAGCCCATCGCGTCGCTACCTAGCCCCGGCTGGCCCCTACCCCGGCGACTACAACGCCGGCCGGCCACAAGCCCGGCACGCCGCCCCGCACGCCGCTACCCGCCTGGGCACAACCCTGGCCGGCGCAGCAACCCGGCTGGGCGCGACCGTGGATGGGCGGAACACCAGGCTGGGTGGGAACAGCAGGCCGGGCGGAACACCAGGCCGAGCGGGACACCAGGCCGAGCGGGACAGCAGGCCGGGCGGAACACCAGGCCGGGCGGAACACCAGGCCGGGCGGAACACCAGGCCGGGCGGAACACCAGGCCGGGCGGGACAGCAGGCGGGGGACCACCAGGCTGCTGGTCAGAACAGCAGCTGCGCCACGGTGTAGATCACCAGGCCGGCGAGCGCGCCGACGACGGTGCCGTTGATCCGGATGAACTGGAGGTCCCGGCCGACCTGTAGCTCGACCTTGCGCGAGGTTTCCTCGGCGTCCCAGCGCTCGACGGTGTCGGTGATGATCGTGGTGATCTCGGTCGAGTAGTTGCGCACGACGTAGGCAGCGGCGCCCTGGACCCATCCGTCCACCTTGCCGCCGAGGCCCTCGTCGGACACCAGGCGCTCGCCCAGGGTCCGCAGGCCCTCGCGGACGCGCCGGCGCAGCTCGCTGGACGGGTCCTCCGCCGCGGTGAGCAGCATGCCCTTCGCGGTGCTCCACGCCGAACCGATCAGCTTCTGCACGTCGGGGTGGTCGAGGATCTGCTGCTTGACCTGCTCGGCGCGGGCCATGGTCTCCGGGTCGTTCTGCAGGTCCTGCGCGAACTCGCCGAGGAACTTGTCCAGGGCCAGGCGCATCGGGTGGTTCACGTCGGTCTTCACCGCCCACGCGAACGAGAGGACCTCGCCGTAGACCTTGTCGGCCAGCATGGCGTCGACGAACTTGGGCGACCAGCTCGGCGCGCGGTCGGAGACCACGCGGAGCACGGTCGCGTGGTTGTCGCGCACCCACTCGTACGCGCGGTCGCACATCAGGTCCACGAGCTTGTAGTGCGCGCCGTCGGCGAAGACCTGCTGCAGCAGCTTGCCCAGCGGCGGGCCCCACGGCTGCTCGACGACCCGCCGCACGACCGCCTGCTCCATGACGGCCTGCACGTCCTCGTCCTTGAGCACGGTCACCACGCCGCGCACGACGGTGGCGAGCTCGGAGGTGACCCGCTCGGCGTTCTCCGGCTTGGCCAGCCACTCCCCGAACCGCCGGGAGACCTGGACGCGCTGCAGCTTGTCGCGGACCACGTGCTCGGACAGGAAGTTCGTGCCGACGAACTCGCCGAGGCTGCTGCCGATCATGTTCTTCTTGCTGGGGATGATCGCCGTGTGCGGGATCGGCAGACCCAGCGGCCGCCGGAACAGCGCGGTCACGGCGAACCAGTCCGCCAGCGCGCCGACCATCCCGGCCTCGGCGGCGGCGCGCACGTACCCGACCCAGCCCGGCCAGCCGGCCGACTGGGCCCACGTGGCCAGCAGGAAGATCACGGTCGCGCCGAGCAGGAAGGCGAGCGCCACCAGCTTCATCCGGCGCAGCGCCCGCCGCTTGCCCTCCTGGTCCGGGACCGGGGGAAGGCTGACGTCAGCGGGGGTCAGTTGCTCCACGACCCCATTGTCCGTGAGGATCGGCCATTATGCGCGAACCAGCTCTCGTCCCCCGGCTGCGGCCGTTCACGTCGACCATCTTCGCGGAGATGACCGCACTCGCGGTGCGAACCGGAGCGGTCAACCTCGGCCAGGGCTTCCCGGACACCGACGGACCGTCCGGAATGCTCGACGCCGCGAAGAACGCGCTCTTCGGCGGCGCGAACCAGTACCCGCCGGGCCCCGGCCGGCCGGAGCTGCGCGCGGCGATCGCGCGGCACCGGACGCGCTACGGGTTGGCCTACGACCCGGACAGCGAGATCCTCGTCACCGCGGGAGCCACGGAGGCCATTTCCGCCGCGCTGCTCGCGCTGACCGAGCCCGGCGACGAGGTCGTGGTGATCGAGCCGTACTACGACTCGTACGCGGCCGCGGTCGCGATGGCGGGCGCGACCCGGCGGGTGGTGTCGCTGGTCGAGGGCGCCGACGGGCGGTTCGCGCTCGACCTCGCCGCGCTGCGGGCCGCGGTCACCCCGGCGACCCGGGCGATCCTGGTGAACTCGCCGCACAACCCCACCGGAACCGTTTTCACGCGCGAGGAACTCTCGGCGATCGCGGAGTTGTGCTGCGAGCGGGACCTCATCGCGGTGACCGACGAGGTGTACGAGCACCTGGTCTTCGACGACGCCGAGCACGTGCCGCTGGCCGCGTTCCCCGGGATGCGCGATCGGACGGTGTCGATCTCCAGCGCGGGCAAGACGTTCAACTGCACGGGCTGGAAGATCGGCTGGGTGTGCAGCAGCCCCGAGCTCGTGGCGGCGGTGCGGGCGGCGAAGCAGTTCATGACGTTCGTGTCGGGCGGGCCGTTGCAACCGGCGGTCGCGCACGCGCTCGACCACGAGCTGCCGTGGGTGGAGTCGTTGCGGACGTCACTGGCGGCCAAGCGCGACCGGCTGTCGGCGGGACTGGCGGCGGCGGGCTTCGCGGTGCGGCCGAGCCTCGGGACGTACTTCGTGTGCGCCGACGTGCGGCCGCTGGGCTTCACGGACGCCGCCGAGCTGGCCTGGCAGCTGCCGGAGCGGGTCGGGGTGGCGGCCGTGCCTGTCAGCGTGTTCACCGACCACCCGGCGGAGTGGCGCCACGTGCTGCGGTTCGCGTTCTGCAAGCGGGACAAGGTGCTGGACGAGGCGATCGAGCGGCTGCACAAGCTGGCTTGACCCCGGACCTGACCAGCGAGCGGCGACGGGCGGCGGGGGAGGCGCACCCTCGGGGGTGGTCGTGTGGACACGGCCGAGGGTGCGCTTCTCTCCCGGCTCGACGAGCACCATCGAGCCGCGCCCAGGTGGGCCATGAGGCGCGACGGCCCGCGGGGCGAAGAGCGCGGCTTCGACAGCGCCACGGCGGCCTCGGCGGGTGGTGGGCGACGGCTCGGTGAAGCCCACCGGAACACGCTCAGGACGCCCCCGCCGCGCGCCCGGCCACTGCGCCAAAGCGCGCGCTTCGACAGCGACGCAAGAGCCGGGGTGGGTGGTGCGCGAAACCGCTCCGGCGAACTCCACCGGCAACGCCCACACAGCCCCACCACCAACCCCGGCCACCGCGCCAAGCGCGCACACAGCGACGCAAGAGCCGCGGTGGGTGGTGCCCGCGCGGTGGCCGCGACGAGCACCACCCGACCACGTCCACGTGACCCAAACCCCATCACGGGTGGTCGTAGCCGCGTGCCTCCAGGTATCGGCGTAGGCGGTCCAGCGCTCGGCGCCTCAGCGGACCCACGCTGCCCACCGCGACGCCCAGCTCGGCCGCGATTTCGGCGTGCGTCGCGGGTGGGTCTTGCAGCAGGAGCTCCACCAGGCGCCTCTGCGGGCCGGGCAGCGCGGCCACCCCCTGGCGCAACACCGCGTCCCGTTCGGCGGTCAGTACCTGGCGCTCCGGGGCGAGGCCCTCGTCCGCCCGGTCGCACTCCGCGGGCACCTCCTGACGCCGCGACTCCAGCACCCGCAACGCCTGCCGCCGGGCGGTCGTCGCCAGCCAGCCGGGGAGGCGGGCCGGGTCGCGCAGCTCCCGCAGCTGCGCCAGGGACACCCACGTGTTCTGGCAGACGTCGGACACATCGGCCTCCCCCAGGCGGTGCGCCCGCGCCACCCGCAGGACCACCACCGACAGGCCCCGCACCAACGCGGACCACGCGCCCTGGTCACCACGCCACGCGCGCGCCAGCAAGTCGATCAGTTCGATTTCGGTCATGGAACCCCTCGTGATCACCGGTCCCGACTCAGATGGCACCGCCACGCGGACAGCTCCCGAAAACCGCTGGTAGGCGAGAAGTTGAGTAAAACTACGCACACGCACCGTGATCAACTAACGAACAGCCACACGGAAGGCGGAACCAGGGTTCCGCCGTACGGGGCTGGATCGATCGCTTTCGAGGTGAAACACTCGCCACCGGCAGGAGAAATCAGGCCGGGATCAGCACACCCGATGACCAGGCCGGAACAAACTTCCCGTAGTCGTTCGTGGACGGTGGTGGTGGCGATGCGCGACGCGATCCGCGTGCGCCACTCCGCGCGGCCACTTCCGGTCGAACTCAAACTGCTGCTCGCGGGCGGATTCGTGCTCGCCGGCTGGCTGCTCACCACGGTCCTCGGTGCACCGCCGGCCGCGGCCGACGAGGCGCCGTCCGAACCGGACACCGTCGCGGCCCAGCAGCAGCCGAACCTGCTCGGCGCGGTGACCGGACTCGTCGGCGAGGTCACCGGCACGGTCGGCACGACACTTTCGGCCGTCACCGAAACGGCTGAAACAACACTGACGACCGTCACCGAAACGGCGGATCAGGCCACGCACCCGATCGTCGAAATCGTCGGCCAGACCGTTCAGACCGTCGCTCCGGACGCACCGTCCGAACCGGTCGAGCCGGAACCGGTGGCGAAAACCGAGGCCGAACCGGTGATCACCCAGCCGGCGGCGGCCGCCCCGAAATCCGCGCCGCCGGCTCCCGCGGAACCAACTCCCGCGGAACCGATGCACGCCGTCGCCCACCACGCCCCGGCCGTCAAGCACGCCGACGCGCCGGCGCCACCTCGGCACCTGGACCTCCCGGTCCCGGTGCGGGCGGACAACGGCCCGCCGTCCCCGGCACCCACCGACCCGGGCGACCCCGGCGTCGTCATCACCGTCTCCCACGACTCGGGCAACGGCGGCCGCGACCTGATGGCCGTTCTCGGCCCGCGCACCGCCGCCGAGCCGGTTCAGCCGATCGTGGGAGCGCTGACCAGCGGTTTTGTGGGTATGGGCACGGAAGCGGGCCTGCCGCCCACCTCGCCCGACTGACGCGAGACACGTTCACACAGGCGACCCGCGTCCACAACAAGATCAACTAGCGCGCCCGTTCCGAAGCGCCGTTCGACGGCCACTTCAGACTTCCCGACCGGCCAACCGCGCCTGGCCGGTCGGGTGCTGGTCCCGGCGTCGCGATGCCCCCGCGACGCCGGGGCCCCAACCGGGCACGTGTCCGGAGCTTCCGCTCACCGCGCCGAGCGGAAGCCGGATGCGTGCCTAGCCGCGATGACCCGCCGGCACGTCGAGGGGCGGTGCCGGCGGGTCACCGTGGAGCCCGGCCCGGAGCGATCCGGGCCGGGTGCCCCGCAGCCGGTGCGCTGGACGTCGTCAGCCGTACTTTCCCTGGGACGGCAGGCAGACGACCAGCGCACCGGCTGTTTCAGGCCACCGGCAGATCGTCGGCCGGGGCGCCGCGCACCGAAGCGGCGGCCAGCGCCAGCCGCGTGACGGCCTCGGTCAGGCGCTCCGCCGGCTGGGCGTACGGCAGCCGCAGCCAGTGTTCGAGCCCGCCCTGGGCGCTGAACCGGGACGCGGGCGCCACCTGGACCCCGTGGTTGGCCGCGGCGACCGCCAGGCGCGTGCTCATCGGCTCCGGGAGGCGGCACCACAGCGACAACCCGCCGGCCGGCACGCGGAACCGCCAGTCCGGCAGGTCCCGCCGCACGGCCTCGGCCAGCGCCTCCCGCTGGGCACGCAGGTCGGCACGGCGCAACGTCAGCACGGAGTCGCCCGCGTCCAGCAGTTCCGCCACCACCAGCTGCTCGAACACCGGCGACCCGAGGTCCGACGCGAACCGGGACGAGGACAGCCGCGTCACCAGGTCCTCCGACGCCCGGATCCAGCCGATCCGCAGCCCGCCCCAGTGCGATTTGGACGCCGTCCCCACGGTGATCGCCCAGTCGCCGGCGAACGTGGCCAGCGGCGGCGGACCGTCGAGCGGATCGCCGTCCAGGTCCAGCTCGGCGAACGTCTCGTCGACCACCGCATGCGTTTGCGTGCGCGCCAGCAGCGCCCCCAGCCCCTCCCGGCCGGCCGCGTCGAGCCGGGCGCCCGTCGGGTTGTGGAAGTCGACGATGAGGTGCGCCATCCGGGGCGCGGTCTGGCGCACCGCGGCCTCCAGCCCGGCCAGGTCCCACCCGTGCTCGCCCAGCGCGACCGGCACCGGCGTGGTGTGCGCGGCGCGGATCGCCTCCAGGGCGTTCGGGTACGTCGGCTGTTCCACCAGGACCCGGTCGCCGGGGTGGGTCAGCATCCGCAGCACGAGGACGAACGCGTGGTGCGCCCCGTTGGTGATCATGATCTGCGCCGGTGACGTGGGCAGGCCGCGCGCGGTGTACCGGTCGGCGATGCGCTCGCGCAGCAGCGGGAGGCCGCGGCCGGTGTAGCCGTGCCCGCCGAGTTCGTCGACCAGCAGCAGCCGCGCCCGGTCGACCGCCGCCATCACGCCCGGGACGGCCGGCGTCGCCGCGCGGACCAGGTCGATCGCCTGCGGGCTGTCGGGCGGCGCGGGGTCGAGCACCCGCCCGCGGGGCGCGGTGATCCACGACCCCGCGCCCCGCCTGCTGGCGACCAGCCCCGCCTCGCGCAGGCGGTCCAGAGCGGCCGCGACGAGCGTGCGGCTGACGTCCAGTGCCTCGGCGAGTTCCCGTTCCGCCGGCAACCGGGTGCCGACGGGCAGCTGGCCGTCGAGGACTCCCAGCTCGATCGCCGCCGCCAGGTCCGCCGCGCCCTGGCGTGAGCCGTTGCGCCGCCAAGCCCCGAGGACGAGAGCCAATCTACGAGCCGAGATGCGGCCGATAGGGTCCATGAAATCCAATTATTGCAGATTGGCTCTGGTTATCCAGTCCACTGGCCCGCAAAGTGGACGCCGTGACTGCAATCGATCTACGGCCGGTGCGCGTCTCGGTCAGCCCCGCGCGCCGGCTCACCCAGCTGATGGCCGGCCTCGCCCTCTACGGCACGAGCATGGCGATGATGACGCGCGCCGGGCTCGGCCTGTCCCCGTGGGACGTCCTGCACGAGGGCCTCGCGCAGCGCACCGGCCTCACCTTCGGCACCGTCGTCGCGCTCACGTCGGTCGGCGTGCTCGCCCTGTGGATCCCGCTCCGCCAGCGCCCCGGGCTGGGCACGGTGGCGAACGTGCTGGTCGTCGCGGTGGCCGTGGACCTGGTGCGCGCCGTCCTGCCCGACCAGCACGCGCTCGGCTGGCGCATCGCGCTGCTGGTCAGCGGCGTCGTGCTCAACGCCGTGGCGACCGCGGTGTACGTGGGTGCCCGGCTCGGCCCCGGCCCGCGCGACGGCTTGATGACCGGGGTGGCCGCCCGCAACCTGTGGTCCGTCCGGGCGGTGCGCACCTGCATCGAACTCACCGTGCTGGCGGCCGGCTGGTTCTTCGGCGGCACGGTCGGCGCCGGAACCGTGCTCTACGCGCTCGCCATCGGGCCGCTCACCCAGGCCCTGCTCCGCCACGTCACCTGGCGCGAGTCACGCTAACGCCTGCCGGACCCGCCGCGCGTCCACGTCGAACCGGGCGAGCACGTCGGCGGCGGGTCCGCGCAGCGCGGTGAGGGCGAGCAGGATGTGCTCGGACCCGAGTTCCTTGCCGCCCAAGGAAATCACCTCCTTCAGGCACACCTGCAGCACCTTCTTCGACTCGTCGGCGAACGGGATGTGCCGCCGTTTCCGCCCGCCGGTGCGGCCGGCGAGCGCGTGCGGGCCGTGCGCCTGCTCGACGCGGTCGAGGATCGCGTCCACGTCGATGCCGAACTCGCCGAGCGCCTCGGCGTCGGCCTCGGTGATACCGCCCCGGCGCCGCACCCGCGCGGTTTCGGCGGCGACGTCGTCGAGCGCCACGCCGAACCGGGTCAGCAGCCGGCCGGCCCCGCTGTCCGGGAAGCGCAGCAGCGCGACCAGCAGGTGCAGCGGATCGATCCGCGGCGAATCCAGGCGGATCGCGTCCTGCTGCGCCTCGACGACCACCTCGCGGGCGTCCGCGGTGAACTTCTCGAACATCACTGCCTCCCGTACTTCTTGTGCACGGCCTGCCTGCTCACGCCCAGCTCCGCCGCGATGTCCTGCCACGACCAGCCCTGCGCCCGCGCGCTGCGCACCTGGACGGCCTCGAGCTGTTCGAGCAGCCGCCGCAGCGCGGCCACGGCACGCAGGCCGACCCGCGGATCGCGGTCGCCGGCGCGGGCGGCCAGGTCGGTTGCCTTCGTCATGATGTCAACCTACGTTGACATCCGGATGTCGTCAACCCAAGTTGACAGCTAGGGTCGGGCGGGTGATCCACGTCGCCGAGCGGCCCGGCGTCGGCCTCGACGGCCGGCCCCGCCCCACGGAGGACCGCGTGGTCGTGCTCGGCCACGCCGTCGCGGTGCTCGACGGCGCCACCTCGGCCGATCCGGACCAGCCCTCCGGTGGCTGGTACTCCGAGCACCTGGCGGCCGAACTCGCCCACGAACTGACCGGCGACGGCGACCTGCGCGCGGCTCTGCGCAGAGCGATCACCGGTGTCACGCGGAAACACGACCTGCGCCCCGGATCGGCTCCGTCGAGCACGGTCGCGATGCTGCGCTGGGACACCGAGCGCGTGGACGCCCTGGTGCTGGCCGACAGTCCGATCGTCGCCTTTGGACGGTCCGTCGACGTGCTCGCCGACGAGCGGCTGGACACGCTCCGGAGGACCGGACGGTTGCGGACGCAGGAAGCCGTGCGAGCGCTGCGCAACCAGCCCGGCGGGTTCTGGGTCGCCGAAGCCGATCCCACGGCCGCCGCCCACGCACTGACCCGCAGCTGGCCGCGCGCCGAACTGGACGCCGTCCTGCTCGCCAGCGACGGCGTGTCCTGCGGCGTCGACGACTACGGCCTGTTCACCTGGCCCGAAGCCTTGCACCTGGCGCGCACCCACGGCGTGGACGCGGTGCTCGACGGCGTCCGCGCGGCCGAGGACGACGATCCGGACGGGGCGCGGTGGCCGCGGGCCAAGCGCCACGACGACCAGGCGCTGGTGCTCGTCGAGTTCGGGCGGCCCTAGGGGAAAGATCGGGGACTTCTCCGGATCTTCCGCGGCCCGCGCGGCGGAAAGCTGTTCACATGGGGATTTCCGGAGCTTCACCGGGCGAAAGAGCCCGGCCCTGGCTGCTCGTTGCGAACGTGGCGATCGGCTGGGGACTGTTCACCGCCGTCATCCTGCACGTGGTCAGCGGTCGCAACCCGGTGTGGGACACGCTGTCCAGCTACGCGCTCGCGGAGGGTGGGGTCGGCCTGCTCGGCGCGAGCATGATCGCGATCGCCGTCGGGTCGGTCGCGTTGCTGACCGCCGTCAAGGCCGCCGGCCACCGGCTCAGCCGGACCACCCAGGTGCTGTTCTGGGCCTGGTCGACCGGGCTCGTCGCGGCCGCGTTGTTCCCCGCCAGCTACCCGGAGCGGTTCGACCCGGTCAGCGGGCAGATCCACGAATACGCCTGCGCCATCGCGTTCCTGAGCCTGGCCGCACTCGGCTGGACCCTGCCCGCCCGGCTGCGGACCCACCCGGCGATCACCCGGCTCACGCTGCTGACGCTCGGCGGCGTGCTCCTGTTCGGCGTGAGCTACCTGGTGCCCGGCGTGCTGCCCGTCGGCCTGGCCCAGCGGCTCGCGCTCGCCGCGGACATCGGCCTGCTGATCACGATCGCCCGCGCGGTCGCGATTCCGGCGCCGTTTCCCGCGAAACCGCGGGAGCGTGTATCCAGCTGACCCCCGGCGCCCTCTGTGTCAGCAAGGGCCGGGATGACCCGGCCGACACCGGGGGCTTTCTGGGGGGAAAGACTTCATGACCGACGTCATCACGCAACCAGCAACGACCGTCACCGGGCCGGACTTCGGCCTCACCAAGTTCGCCGACCCGCTGCGGGTGCCGCCGCTGATCCGGCCGCACTCGTGGTGGCACCAGGACGAAATCACCATCGACATGGTCCGCGCGCGCGTCCGGCTGCACAGCCAGCTGCCGGAAACCGAGGTGTGGGCCTACGAGGGCCAGTTCCCCGGCCCGACCATCGAAGTGCGCAGCGGCAAGCAACTGCGCGTCAACTGGAGCAACGGCATCGACGGCACCATCCCGGTGGTCGCCGTCCAGCAGCACGCCGAACTCACCGACATTACCGCGCCGGTGCGCACGCCCGGCTGGCGCAACCCGGACGGCTCACCGCTGCCCGGCGCCGAGATCATCGACGGGGTGTCCGCGCTGCCCGCGTGGACCGCGGTGCACCTGCACGGCGCGCGCACCGGCGGTGGCAACGACGGCTGGGCGCACAACGGCGTGCTGCGCCAGGCCGCCCAGCTCGCCGAGTACCCGAACGGGCAGCCCTCGGCGACGCTCTGGTACCACGACCACGCGATGGCGGTGACCCGGTTCAACGTCTTCGCCGGGCTCACCGGGATGTACCTGATCCGCGACGCCGAGGAGGACGCGCTCGGCCTGCCCGCCGGGGACCGGGAGATCCCGCTGATCATCACCGACCGCAACCTCGACACCGACCCCGCCACCGGCGCGCTGACCGGGCAGCTGCTGTTCAAGATCCCGTTCATCACGCCGGCCGGACCGGACGGGCCTAAGGTGCCGATCCCGTTCACCGGGCCGTTCACGCTGGTCAACGGCGTCATCTGGCCGCACCTCGAAGTCGACGCGCGCTGGTACCGCTTCCGCGTGCTGAACGCGTCGAACTCGCGGTTCTACCGGCTCAACCTCATCGACGAGACCGGCACCGTCAACAACGACGGGGTGCGGATCATCGGCACCGACGGCGGTCTGCTGCCCGCGCCGGCCGCGTTCCCGGCGGACGGCCTGGTGCTGGCGCCCGCCGAGCGCGCGGACGTGCTGATCGACTTCAGCCGGTACCAGGGGCAGAACCTGACGTTGCGGGACACGCTGGCGGACCGCACCGAGCCGGACGTCATGCAGTTCCGGGTCGAGAACCGGGAGCGGCACGACTCGTTCACGCTGCCGGAGGTGATCTCACCGTCGTACGTGCGGCTGCACCACGGGACGACGGTGCCGGAGGACCACGACCACGTCTTCGTCGCGCTCGTCCCGCCCGGCACGGCGGGCGAGGCGCACCCGCAGATGTGGGAGCTGCAGGAGGTCACCGATCCGGCGGAGATGCCCGCGCGGTTCCCGGCCGAGGGGTTCATCCAGCTGACCGACCCGGCCGACGGCGCGGTGCGGACGTTCCGGATGGTCGCGAGCCTGTTCGACGACACCACCACGTTCTTCATCGACCACGACCGGTGGGCGATCTGGAACTTCGTCAACCTGGGCGGGCCAACCCACCCGATGCACATCCACCTGGCCGAGTTCCAGGTCCTGACGCGCCGCGCCTACCCGCTGGACGCGGCGGGGAACGTGATCGGGTTCGACACCGTCGCCGGCGGGACGCCCGCGCCGCTGCCGGTGCCGGGCGAGGGCAGGCCGCTGGAGAAGTACGAAGAGGGCTGGAAGGACACCTTCCAGGTGCAGGCCGGCGAGTGGGTCAGCGTGGCCGGGCACCACACCGGGGCGACCGGTGAGTTCATGTACCACTGCCACATCCTCGACCACGAGGACGAAGGCATGATGCGGCCGTTCGTCGTGCACCCGCCCGAGGTGGCGCGGTTCCACGTCCACCCCGGGGCTTCTCATGGGGGCGGTCACTGAGGTGACCGGGCCGGCGGCGTCCCTGGGTGCGGGGCGCCGCCGGTTGCCGCGTCAGTACGCGGTGCGGCCGCCGTCGACGACGATCGTCGTGCCGGTGACGTAGCGGGCCTGCGCCGAGATCACCCAGGCGACGAGATCGGCGACGTCCGCCGGTTCCCCGGCGAAGCCCAGGGGCGTCTCCTTCACCGGCCCGACAGCGGCGGTGTAGTCCGGGCTGCGGCTGGTCCCGGTGGCGATGTCCCCGGGCGCGATGCCGACGACCCGGACCCCGTGCGGGGCGAGGTCGCAGGCGAGCGCGCGGGTCAGTCCGCCGAGCCCGGCCTTGCTCGCCACGTACGCCGGCACGTCGCGCTGGGCCTGGAATTCGGCGATCGAGCTGATGTTGACGATCACGCCCTGGTTCAGGACGAGCTGGGTGAACGCTTCGCGGGCCAGGCGCAGCGGCGCCTTGAGGTTGGTGTCGATGACCCGGTCGATCAGCTCGTCGGCGGCGCTTTCCACCGGGCCGAAGGCCGCGGAGCCGCTGATGCCGGCGTTGTTCACGAGGACGTCGAGCCGCCCGAAGTGCCGCACGCACTCGGCCACCGCGTCGCGGCAACCGGTTCCGGTGGCGAGGTCGTGCGCGCCGACCTGGATCAGCTCGTGGAACGGGTGCTCGGCGAACAGTTTCCGGCCGACGCTGGCGTCCTCTTCGGTCCGCTGGACCACGTAGACGGTCATCTTCTCGGTGGCCAGCCGGGAGGTGATCTCGGCGCCGATGCCCGTGGCGCCGCCGGTCACCAGGGCGGTCCGTTGCGCACCCATCCCCGCCACCGCCTCTCTGAAACGTGCGTTTCAAACTACAAGGCGGGGTGGACGAGCGTCAACGGCCGCGGGTGCGGGCGTAGTGCGCGCGGGCCTTCGCCCGATTGCCGCACCTCGACATGGAGCACCACTGGCGGTTGCGCTTCGGCGAGGTGTCCGCGAACCGCAGCCCACAGTCGTCGTACGCGCAGATCCGGACGTCGGCGTCACTGGTCGCCAGGTCGATCGCGTCGACGGCGAGGGAACCGAGAGCGCCTTCCACGGGATCGCGGGCGTCCAGCCGCCGGCGCGGGACACCGTCCCCGTCGATGCGCAACTGGGGCACCGGAGCCTGGCGCGCGTGCCGGTTCAACAGCAGGACATCGGCCGGCCGCCCCGCACGCCGGGTCACCCGGTCGACGGCTTCCCGCAGCGCGATCGCCGCCTCCAGCGCCTCGGGCGAGGCGGGCTCCGGCCGCGGCAGCAGACCCGCCAGCACCAGCCACTCCACCAGCGCGGACGGCGAGGTCAGCAGCTCACGGCCGCCGCGGTGCCGGTCCCGGAGCGTGTTCACCAGGTCCACGCATGGACGGCCACCGTCGAAAACCCACTGCGTCCTCACCACGACCAGGGTACTCTAACCCCTATAACCGGTTAGAAAGGTGAGAGATGGATTCGCACATGGCGACGGTCAACGGCATCCGCATGCACTACCGGCGAGCGGGCGAGGGACCGCCGGTCGTCCTGCTGCACGGCTGGCCCCAGACCTCCTACTGCTGGCACCGGATCTTCGGCGCGCTCGCGCAGGACCACACCGTCATCGCGCCCGACCTGCGCGGCTACGGGCTCACCGACAAGCCGCGCACGGGCTTCGACAAGCGCACGATGGCCGCCGACGTCTCGGCGTTGCTGCACGAACTCGGCTTCACGTCGGCCAGCGTCGTCGGGCACGACCGGGGCGGCCGGGTCGCGCACCGGTGGGCACTGGACCGCCCGGACGAGGTCGAGCGGCTGGCCGTGCTCGACATCATCCCGACCCGCGAGATGTGGCGGCGGCTCGACGCGGGCGTCGCCCGCGGCTACTGGCACTGGCTGTTCCACCTGCAGCCGGACCTGCCGGAACTGCTGGCGGGCAAGGACATCCCGGCCTACCTGGGGTACTTCTTCGAGCGCTGGACCTACCAGCGGCAGGGCCTGGCCCCGGACGCGGTCGCCGAGTACGTCCGGGCGTTCTCCGCGCCGGGCGCCCTGCGCGCCGGGTTCGACGACTACCGCGCGTCCTTCCCGGACGACGCCGAGCACGACGACGCCGACGCCGGACGCAAGCTCACCATGCCGGTCCTCGCGCTGTGGGGACAGACCGGGCTCCTCGGCACACTGCCCACATTGGACATCTGGCGGGACTACGCCGAGAACGTCACCGGCGAGGGACTGCCCGAGTGCGGACACTTCCTCGCCGAGGAGCAACCGGAGGCCGTCCTCGCGCACCTCAAGCGCTTTCTGTGATCCGGAAGACCGGGAAGCCGGGCGCGACGTTCCGCAGCACCTCGTCGGACGAGGTGTGGTCGACCCCCTCGAAGAACCGGCCGACCTCCCACGCCCACCGCTTCAGGTAGGCGCGCAGGATCACCGGCTTGTCCTCGTCGGCCAGTTCGGCGAACCGGAACGTCTCGGCCCGGCGCCCGACCCGCAGCTGCCCCTCGCCCGCCGCGCGCAGGTTGCGCACCCACTGCGTGTGCCCGCGCGGCGCGACGAGGTACCGCTGCCCGTCGACCTTCAGCAGGTTCACCGGCGTCGACCGGATCTCCCCGGACTTGCGGCCGCGCACCAGCAGCACCCGGCTGCCGGCCAGGCTCACGCCCAGCTTGGTCAGGAACTGGACGACCACGTTGGCGATGCCATCACCCTTGCCCGGCTTCAGGTAGCGGTTCATTCGGATCTCCCTTCGGCGAGAGCAGCGCTCTCTGTTGAGATCAGTGAACACGCCTTCGCATCTCACTGTCAAGAGCAGCGCTCTCTAATTTGTGCGGCGATCTCCCCACGTGGCAGACTCGGCGGCATGCCAGCCAGCAAGACCGCACGGGAACGGGCTCGCGCCGAACTGACCCGCGAGATCAAGGACGAGGCGCGACGCCAGCTCGCCGAGGTCGGCCCGCACGGGCTGTCCCTGCGCGCCGTCGCCCGCGAGCTGGGGATGGTGTCGTCCGCGCTGTACCGCTACTTCCCCAGCCGCGACCACCTGCTGACCGAGCTGATCATCGACGCCTACAACGAGATCGGCGAAGCGGCCGAGCGCGCCGACGACCCGTCCGCCGAGCCGCGCGACCGCTGGCTGCGCATCTGGCACGGCACCCGGGACTGGGCGAAGCGGAACCCGCACGAGTACTCGCTCATCTACGGCTCCCCCGTGCCCGGCTACCAGGCGCCGCAGGACACGATCACGCCCGCGAGCCGGGTCGCGCAGGCGCTCGTCCGCGTCATGGAGGCCGCCGACCTCGCGCCGGCGATTCCCGGTCCGCCGCTGTCCGGCGAACTGGCCGAGCAGGCCCGCCGGGTCCGGGCCGCGCTCGGCACGTCGCTCGCGGAGGCGGATCTCGTCCGGTTGACGACCGCGTGGACCCACCTCTTCGGCGCGATCAGCTTCGAGCTGTTCGGCCAGTACGCCGGCACGGCCGATCCCGCGGACGCCTATTTCGCCTACACCGCACGGCAACTGGGTGATCTGGTCGGCCTTCCGTGAACGCTTTACGCGTTGTGGCAGACTCGTCACATGGCGGCAGATGACGAGGTGCTGCGGGCCGTCGAGGGAAGCCTCGACCGGCCGTCCGCGGCGCGGGTGTACGACTACTTCATCGGCGGGAACCACAACTACGCGATCGACCGCGCGTTCGGCGACAAGGTGCGCGCCCGGCTCCCGTTGATCCCGGACTCCGCGGTGGCGTGCCGCCAGTTCCTGGGCCGTGCCGTGCGGTACGCGTCGAAGGCGGGGATCAGGCAGTACGTCGACATCGGCTCGGGCCTGCCGACGGCGGGCAACGTGCACGAGGTCGCCGACGAGGCCCGGCCCGAGCGGGACACCACCGTGGTCTACATCGACAACGAGCCGATCGCGCTGGCGCACTCGCAGCTGCTGCTCGCCGACACCGCGGACCCGGACCGCCACCGGGCGATCGCCGGGGACCTGCTGGAGCCGATCGACCTGTGGGAGCGCGTCGGCGAGACGGGCGTGATCGACTTCGACGAGCCGGTGGCGCTGGTGATCAACGCGGTGCTGCACTTCATCAAGGACGAGCAGCGGCCGCACCCGGCGCTGGACTTCTACCGCGACCAGCTCGCGCCCGGCTCGTACCTGATCATGTGCCAGCTGACCGACGAGAACCCGGCCGACGACGAGGAGCGCCGGGCGCTGGACGACCTCAAGGCCTACTACGAGACCACCACGAACCCCGGGCAGTACCGCTCGCGGGAGGAGTTCCTGAAGTTCTACGGCGACTTCGAACTGGTGGAGCCGGGGCTGGTCTACGCACCCGAATGGCACCCCGACGAGCACGCCCTGTTCGCCGAGGCGCCGTCGAAGTCACGCATCCTCGCCGCGGTGGCGCGCAAGCCCTAGGCGCGCTTCCGCGGAGTCCCCGGCCGGATGGGCCGCGCACACATCGCGCACGCGATGGCAGGTGCGTGAAGGCCCCGGCTGAAGCACTGCCACCCTAGGCGACCAGGTGGTCGCTGAACCAGGCGGCCGCCAGCTGGGCCACCCGCTCCAGCGCGCCCTCCTCCTCGAACAGGTGCGTCGCCTTCGGGACGATCTCGATGTCGTACCGGCCGCCCAGCTCGGTGGCCGCCTGCTGGTTCAGCCGCAGCACCTCCCCGTCGCGGGCGCCGACGATCACCAGCGTCGGGCTCCGCACCCGCGCCAGGGCGTCGCCGGCCAGGTCGGGGCGGCCGCCGCGCGAGACGACCGCCCGCACGCGCTCCGGTTCCGCCGCCGCGGCCCGCAGCGCGGCCGCCGCACCGGTGCTCGCGCCGAACAGGCCCAGCGGCAACCGCGCCGTGTCCGGCCGCCGGGACAGCTCGGCCATCGCCGCGCGCAGGCGTTCGGTCAGCAACTCGATGTCGAACCGCCGGTCGCCGTGGTCCTCGTCCGGGCTGAGCAGGTCGAACAGCAGCGTGGCGAACCGGTTGTCCTGCAGTTCGCGCGCCACCGCGATGTTGCGGGCGCTGCGCCGCGAACTGCCCGATCCGTGGGCGAACACGACGACGCCGATCGCGTCGGACGGCACCGTCAGGTCGCCTTCGAGCCCGGGATCGACGGTGAGCGGAACGGTCATGGCGTCTCCAGCAACTCGATGACCTCGTCGTCCTCGGTCTGGCGGAAGTCGGCGTACCACTGGCCGACGGACCGGAAACCGTGCGGCGCCAGCAGGCACAGCACCTCGTCGGCGTCGCTCTTCAGCGCCGCCGCCGCGGCCGGCGCGCACACCGGCGCGGCGAAGACCAGGCTGTGCGGCCGGTCCGCCCGCAACGCCCGCAGCGCCGCCCGCGCGGTCACGCCGGTCGCCAGCCCGTCGTCGACCACCAGCACGTCCCGTCCGGCCCGCGGCTGCGGCGGGCGTCCGCGCTGGTAGACGACCGCGCGCCGGCGAGCTTCGGCGCGTTCCGCCGCGCAGATGTCCACCAGTTGCGCCGGCCGCAGGCCGAGCATCGACAGGGACCGCTCCTCGTAGTACGCCGGACCGTCCGGGGTGACCGCACCGACGCCGAACTCCGGCTGGCCGGGAGCGCCGATCTTGCGGGCGACCGCGACGTCCAGCGGCGCACCCAGCACCTCGGCCACCGCGTGCCCGACGACCACCCCGCCCCGCGCCAGCCCCAGCACCAGCGGATCGCGCCATTCGCGCTCGCCCAGCAGCTCGCCCAGCTGCACGCCCGCCTCCCGGCGGTCGCGGAACTCGTATCGCCGCCTCATGTCACAGGTCTACCCGGGCGCGGGCGCGTCAACCGGGCTCGCCGCGGCGCTTGCGGTGCACGACCCAGACCAGGTCGATCACCAGCCCCACCGCCACCAGGGACATCAGCACCGTCACCCACCACATCTCGATCGTGGCGAACAGGACGGCGGCCCCGGCGGCGAGGAGGATGCCGATCGCGGCGAGCCAGATCCGCAGCGTCAGCGCGCTGTAGGCGGGCGCGGCGCCACCGAACCCGGCGGTCGGATCGTGGTAGCCGGGCAGGCCCCGCTGGTATTCCTCGCGGGTGCGAGGCCGGTCACGCGGGATTCGCATGCTTCCCGGCTACCCGTGCGTGGGTGAGCACACACGTGCCCGGCCTCACCCGGTCCGGCGACGGCCCGTTTGACCCGCCACCCGCTGGGTTACCGTGGCGGCGAACCCCATTCCGCCAGGAAGGAACACCGACAGCCGATGAGGCCGGCCCAGCCCCTGACCCGGCGACTGCTGCTCGTCCTGGCCGCCGGGGCCCTGCTCGCCGCCGTGGTCGTCTACGCCAGCGGCGACGAAGCCGAGCAGCAGCCCCCGGCCGCCGCGCCGACCGCCCCGCCCACACCGCAGCCGCGCATCGCCGCGGCCGAGGGGCCGGACGCGTGCGCGACCGTGATCGGCCAGCTCACGCCCCGCCAGCGGCTCGCGCAGCTGGTGGTCGTCGGGGTCGACGCGTCGGATCCGCGCGGTGCGGCCGACCTGGTGCGCGCCGAGCAGATCGGCGGCATCTTCCTCGGCGGCAACGCCACCGCGCTGCTCCAGAACAAGGCCCTCGACCAGGTCCAGCAGGCCGCGCGGCTGCCCGTCTCCGTCGCGATCGACGACGAGGGCGGCCGGGTCCAGCGGCTCGACGACCTGGACGGCTCGATCCCCAGCGCCCGCAAGATGGCCGCGACCATGACGACCGACGAGGTCCGCCAACTCGCCCGTGAGCGCGGCCGGGCGATGGCCGCGCGCGGGGTGACCGTCGACTACGCGCCGGTCCTCGACCTCACCGACGCCGCGGCCGGCGAGGTCATCGGCGACCGCTCGTTCAGCGCCGACCCGGACACCGCCCGGCGCTACGCCCAGGCCTTCGCGGCCGGCCTGGCCGACGCCGGGATCCAGCCGGTGCTCAAGCACTTCCCCGGCCACGGACGCGCCACCGGCGACTCGCACCAGGGCGCGGTGACCACTCCGCCGCTGGACGAACTGCGGGACAACGACCTGCGGCCGTACCGGCACCTGGCGGAGTTCGGCGACGCCGCCGTGATGGTCGGCCACCTCGACGTGCCGGGCCTGACCGGTGGCGAACCCGCGTCGCTGTCCCCGGCGGCCTACCGGCTGCTGCGTGGCGAGTTCGGCTTCGACGGCCCGGTCCTGACCGACGACCTGGGCGCGATGAAGGCCGTGACCCAGCGCTACCCGCTGCCGCAGGCGGTGGTGAAGGCCGTGCAGTCCGGCGCGGACCAGGCGCTGTGGTCCTCGGGCGGCCGGGTGTCGACGGTGCTGGACGCGATGGAGAAGGCGGCGGCCGACCGGACGCTGTCCGCGGACCGGGTGACCGACGCGCTCACCACGGTCCTGCGCGCCAAGCACGTGTGCTGAGAGCGGGGCGGCTGCGCCGGCCGGCTCCTCGACGCTGAGGAACCGGCCGACGCAGCGGGATCTGGGGCGTATCGCCGCGGCAAAGTCTACGTAACCTTCGCGGCAGCTCAAGGTCTCGTGTTCGGATCGAAATAGTCCCTGGTCAGGCCACCGCGCCCGACATGATCGCGTGCCGGTGCGGCCAGTGCGACCAGAACGCGCCGGTGTAGCCGAGCTCGATGAGCTTGAGCAGGAACGGGTTGTCCGCGTAGTTGTTGTCGTCCTCGGTGAGGCCGGGCAGCGTCGGCAGCATGACGCGGTGGTACTCCGACGACGGCACGAGGTCCCACAGCAACCGCACGCTGTTGACCCACCGGCCGTTCGGCGCGGCGATCGTCGCCGGGTCCTCGGGCAGGTCCGGGGACAGGAAGTAGACCGGCCGGAAGCGCCCGGCGTCGTCGAACGCGAACTGCCGCTCGTACTCGACGATCGACGCGCACATCGCCCGCGGTTTGAGCACGATCGGCTCGACCGCCGAGTCCGACTGCAGACCGGGCAGAGTGCGCCGGCCGGCACACCGCTCGGCCATCCGGATCCCCAGCGGCGAGTACGGGAACGCGCGGATGCCCAGGCTGTAGCCGGCGACCGCGACGTCCAGGTCGAGGGTGCGGCGGACGGCGTCGGTCATCGTCGCGGCCGTCTCCCCCGGCATGCCGAGCAGGACCTCGACCATCACCGGCAGCTCGGCCTTCGCGATCCGGGCGCACAGCGCGCGCACGTCGTCGAAGGTGTAGAACCGGCGGCCGCCGCCGGAGACCTTCCAGCCGTCGAGGACGTCGTCACGCACGTGGTCGGGGGCGAGGTTGATACCCGCGCACCCGGCCCGCACCAACAGGTCGAGCAGCTCGTCGTCGAACGGCGTGGGCTGCGCGTAGATCCACAGCTTCAGGTTGTGCAGCGGCGTGGAGTGATCGGTGTCCTTGCGCCGGATGATCTCCCGCAGCACGTTCTTGCTGTGCGCGATCACGAGGTTGAACTCGCTGTCCGTGGTGTGCAGGTCGTATACACCTTGTGCGGTCAGCGCTTCCATCTCGTCGACCACGGATTCCACCGCGCGGCGCGTGAAGTACGTGCCCTTCGCGTCCGGCTCGACGCAGTGCGCGCACGAGTAGGCGCAGCCGTTCTTGGTGAGGATGTTGCCCAGCCCGCCGCCGCGGTAGTACCGCAGGTTGTCGACCTTCCACGGCACGCCGGAGCGGCGGGTGTAGCTCGTGGTCGCGTTGAGCGGTGAGGCCAGCGGACGGCCGCGGCGGCCGAGCTTCGGCACGATCTTCTCCACGCGCCCGCCGCCGCGGTTGACCAGCAGCCCGGGCACGGTGTCCGGCGAATTCCCGGACAGCAACGCGTTCGCCAGACCGACGATGATTCCTTCCCCCGGCCCCTTCACCCCGAACGGAATGTCGAAATAGTCGACCAACGCGAACGGCATCGAGGAAAATCCGACACCGCCCGCGATGATCGGGGCCGCGCTGAGCGTTTTGATCTCGTCGATGATCGCCCGGTGGTCGGCCAGGAAACCGCGTTGCTGCTGCGCGTAGATCGTGTCGGTGTTGCGCACCGTCACGCCGACCAGCATCGGCTGGTGGCGCCCGAAGTACTCGCGCAGGACGGTCCCCCAGTCGTCCCGCCGGAACGTCAGGTCCACGACGTCCACATCGAACCCGTCGGCCTCCAGGGAGGTGGTCAGGATGTCCAATGCGTACGGCGTGATCGGGGGATGGACGAGATTCGGGTTGACCAGCGTGACCAACGACTTTCCCATGGCGACTCCCACTCCTGCACCAGAACAGCGAAACGGTCGCTGCAAAAATGGCAAAAGCGGGATCGGGAAATCAGGGGTTGTGTTTCACTGGAGCCGTCGCCACTGTTTCGCCGTTCGCGCCGCCGCCCGCAACTCGTCCGGAGGCACGTCGAGCACCCGGCTCAGGTGGCGCTGCCAGTACGGGCCGGGTACCCGCTTGCCCCGTTCCCAGCGCGAGACCTCGCCACGGCCCAGGCTTTCGTTGCCCGAGACCGTGACGAGCTCGTCCGCGAGCTGGTACTGGGTGAGCCCGCGCTCGTGCCGGGCGGACCGGATCAGCCGGCCGATCGGCATCGAGTCGCGGGCAGCCACGGCAATCTCGCCGCTCATGACACGGAAACTCGGCGCGCCATCCGGCCGGCCCGGCCCGTCCGGCGCGCAGTCTCGAAATCACACACGATTCGCCCCTTCACACTCGAGTCGGACGGCCAGGCCGTCTGTGCAGCGTCGCGTTGGGTGACTCACCGAACCGGTCCCGGTAGGCCGCCGCGAAGCGGCCGTGGTGCATCAGCCCGTACTTGCTCGCGACTTCCCCGACTGTCGTGACCTCCACCTGAGCGGCCGACAACTCGTCGTGCACCCGCTGCAGCCGCACCCCGCGCAGGTACTCGCTGGGCGAACTGCCCAGCTGCTCCCGGAAGGCCTTCTGCAGCGCCCGCACGCTCACCCCGGCCTCGTGCGCCAGGCTCGCCGGGGTGTGCGGGGCCTCCGGGCGGCTGTGGATCAGATCGAGCGCCTCCCGCAACGAGCGCGAGGGCAGCGGACGGTCCCGGCCCTCGATCATCGCGGTGTAGTTGTGCGGCTGCGCGAGCAGCAGCCCGGTGATCAGGTTGCGCTCGAACTGCGCCACGGCGGCCGGGTGGGTGAGCATCGTGTCCGGCTGGTCCAGCTCCGACACGCCGTAGGCCAGCTCCCGGTACCAGCTGCGGCCGTAGCCGCGGGTGATGTCCATGCCCAGCCGGAACCGCACCGGTTCCGGCACCGAGCCGCCGATCAGCTCGGCCAGGCGCGCCTCCAGCGCCGGCCGCTCGATCCGGATGACGAACTGGGCGCAGTCACCGGACAACCGCATCCGCAGCGGATCGTCCGCGCCCACCACGCCGGCCGTGTCCGGTGCGGTGCTGGTCTGCTCCCGCCCGCACTGGACCATGCCCCGGCCGATCACCGGAGCCAGGACGACGAAGAAGGAGCCGAGCTCGCCCGGCTCGACGCGCACGTCGGTGCCGTAGGCGACCACCGCGATCGCCACGTTCTCCAGACGGCGGCAGTTGACCCTGGTGTTCAGCCGCGGGTTGCGGCCGACGGTGTTCATCGAGTGCGGGCAGAATATGCGGCCCACCCGCTCGCGGGTGTCGTCGACATCGCGCGAGTGGAAGAGCCGGTACTTGTCCAACGGCAGTACTGTCATGTCCCGGGCAGTCGAAAAAGATCAACGTACGGTGGCGCCGACTCCCATACACCTCCACTGCACCACTCTCCGTTGTTGGCCGTTCAATTGCTACCGACGAACGGGCGAATTTGCTGACTGCAATTTGCATCCGTCGCGTCGCACCCCGTTGATCAGGGGTTTTACTACTCGGCGGCCGGTCGCAGGACCGCCGTGAACTGTCGTAGCGCACCTCCCTGCTCCACGATGTGGTAACCGGTCAACTGGTCCGCCTTCGACCAGACGGTCTCGGCGACGTCGACGACGTATTCCAGGTGGCTGAGCGTGTAGACCCGGCGCGGCAACGTGAACCGCACCAGCTCGCGCGGCGCGGGCACGTCCGGCCCGCCGTCGGGGTCCCGGTGGCCGAAGACCAGCGTGCCCAGCTCGGTGACCCGCACCCCGCCGGCCAGGTAGAGCTCGTTGGCGACGGCGGTGGCCGGCAGCTGCTGCGGCGCGATGTGCGGCAGCATCGCGCCCGCGTCCACGTAGACCGCGTGGCAGCCGGTCGGCTGCAGCACCGGCAGGCCGGCCAGGCCCAGCTGCTCGCCGAACCAGCGCGCGCACTCGGCGCGGTAGCGCAGGTAGTCCGGCTCGGTGACCTCCAGCAGCCCCTGCGCAAGCGCTTCCAGATCACGCCCGGCGAGCCCGCCGTAGGTCGGGAAACCCTCGAACGCGATGAGCTGCTCGCGGGCCCGGGCGGCCAGACCGGCGTCGCGCAACGCGACGAGCCCCCCGATGTTGGCCATCCCGTCCTTCTTGAGGCTGGCCCAGCAGCCGTCCGCGAGTTCGAAGACCACGCGGGCGACCTCGCGCGGCGTCAGGTGCGCGTAGCCGTCCTCGCGCTCGGTGATCAGGTACGCGTTCTCCGCGAACCGCGACGCGTCCAGGTACAGCGGGATGCCGTGGGCGTCGCAGAGCTGGCGGACGGCCTTCACGTTGCGCACCGAGACCGGCTGCCCGCCGCCGGCGTTGTTCGTGATGGTGAGGACGACGCACTTCACCCGGTCGGCCGAGCGGCTGGGCGCGCCCCGCAACCGGCCGGTGTCCAGGTCCCCGCCGAACGGGTTCAGCTCGCCCGGCCCGACCGGCACCGGCAGGTCGACGGCCTGCGCGCCGGCGGCTTCCACGGCCGCGCGCGTGCTGTCGAAGTGCGTGTTGCTCACCGAGATGTCACCGGGACGCAGCAGCAGGCCGAGCAGGATCCGCTCGGCCGCCCGCCCCTGGTGGACCGGCAGGATCTCGGCGTAGCCGGTCAGGTCGCGCACGACGGCCTCGAACCGCTCGAACGAGCGGGCGCCCGCGTAGGACTCGTCGCCCAGCATGAGCGCGGACCACTGCGCGGCTGACATCGCCGCCGTGCCGGAATCGGTCAGCAGGTCGATCGTGATCGCACGGGCCGGGACGCGGAAGAGGTTCCAGCCGGCCGACACGAGCGCGTCCCGGCGTTCCGCCGCGGTGGGGAACGGGATCGGTTCGACGGCCTTGATGCGGAACGGCTCCATGAAGGGCGGCACGGGCAGCTCCTCGCTGGTCAATTCGGACAACCAGACCAGCCTGGTGCGATCGCGGGCCGCGACGGTAGGGGCCAGTTCGCCTCCCGTGGTGAGCTGGGCCACAATCGGCGCGCGATCCGGCCGAGCCGGCCCCGCGGCGGCGGAGGATTCACGGTGTGCCAGCAGCGGCCGACGACGTGGGCTTCGCCTTCCAACCGCTCTACAGCCTGAACACCGGCGGCGTCGTCGGTGTGGAAGCCCTCGCCCGGCCGGCCGCCGGGCGCGTCCACGACCTGCTGCGGGCCGCCCAGCGCCGCGGCCGGCTGGTCCCCGTCGACGCCGGTCTGGCCGCGCAGGCGGTGCGCGCCGAGGCGGCTCACGAGACGCTGCTGCCCCTGCACCTGAACCTGACCGCGTTGTCGGCCGCGGCGCCGCAGCTGGTGCTGGACCCGCTGCTGGAGTCGCTCGGGCACACCGGGCGCCGCCCGCGCGAGATCGTCCTGGAGATCGGCGCGCCGTTCCACGGGGTGTCGCCGAAGGCGCTGCTGGCCGGGATGCAGCGGTTCGGCGAGCTGGGGTTCCGGCTGGCCTTCGACGGGCTCGGCGCGGGCGACCTGCCGCTGAACCTGCTCGCCGAGGCACGCGTCGACCTGGTCAAGCTCGACCGCACGGCGTTGCGCCGGCTGCCCGGCGAGGACGCGACGGTCGCGCTGGTCGAATCGCTCGTGCACTTCACCTCGCGGACCGGCATCCGGCTGGCGGCGACCGGCATCGAGGCCGAGGAGCAGCTCGCCACCGTGCGCCGGCTGGGCGTGCGGATCGTGCAGGGCAACCTGTTCGCCCCGGCCCGTGCCGGCGCGATGCCCGCCGGACTGGTCACGGCTCCCCCGGAGCCGGCGCTGCCGGTGCCGCTGACCCCGACGACGGCGCCGCGCGTGGACGACTTCCGGCACCCCGCGACCACCCTGCCCGAGGACGCGACGTGCGACGACGTCCGGCGGGTGCTGCTCGACCAGGACGCGCCGAGCGGGATCGTCGGGCTGGACCGTGCCGGGCGGCCGCGCTGGTCGATCGACCGGGCCCGGTTCCTGCTGGACCTGACCGGCCCGTTCGGGCACGCGCTGCACGCGAACAAGGCGGCCGCGCGGCTGGCCGACCCGCCGCGCACGATCCGCACCGGCGCGGGCGCGCTGGAGCTGCTCGACCTGGTCGCCGACGCCGGCCTGACCCGCAGCGGGGACGACATCATCGTGGTCGGCCCGGACGGCGAGTGCCTCGGCGTGGTGTTCGTGACCGAGATCGTGCGCGCGATGGCCGAGGCGAAGATCGAGGAGGCGGCCGCGCTGAACCCGCTGACCCGGCTGCCCGGCAGCGACACGGTCGCCCGCGAGGTCGACCGGCGGATCGCCGCGGGCCGCCCGCTGGTCGTGGCGTGGCTGGACGTCGACTCGTTCAAGCGCATCAACGACACGGTGGGCTTCGCGGCGGGCGACGACCTGATCCGCGCGCTGGGGCGGGCGTTGACGGACCTCGCGGCGAAGCTGCGCAGCGTCACGGTGAGCCACGTCGGCGGCGACGACTTCCTGATCGCGTGCGACATCGACGAGATCCCGGCCGTCGCGGACACCCTGCTGGGCACCCCGTGGACCGCCGAGCACCTGTCGGTCACGGTGTCACTGGCGACGGTCGTGTGCGCGGGCACGGCGGCGAAGTCCTACCGCGAGGTCTCGCGGCTGCTGGCGCCGCTGAAGAAGCGCGCGAAGGACGTGCCCGGGTCGAGCTGGGTGAACAGCTGGCCGGGCACCGACCGTTTCGAGATCCTGCGCGGACAGGGCCATGACCCGTTGCGGGCGCCGAATCAAGTCCGGTGAGAAATGTGCGCCCATTTTGGCTAACCCAGCTGGGTGACGTCAGTGAACAACTGACGAATTCGGCACCCGTTTCGCATTTCCCCGCCCGGTAGGGTGACAGTGCGCGTCCTCCCGTGATCAACCCCGTCATAGCGCGCACAGGCGCATCTTGGAGCAACCGTGAAATCCCCGCCTTTTAACGCCGTTCTACCTTCCTCCCGTGACCGTCCCAGACTTCGATCCAGACGCTCCGGGCTACATCTACGAGATGATGGCTGACCACCTCGCGGCCCGCATCGAGGCCGGTGAGCTGCGCCCCAACACGCCACTCCCCGCGGAACGACGGCTGGCGGCGGAGTACGGCGTGTCACTCGGCACGGCCCGCCACGCAACCCACATCCTCCGCGAGCGCGGCCTGGTGTTCACCATCCGCTCAAAGGGCACCTTCATCGCCGACGAGGGCCGCAGAAGAGCGGCTTCGGGGGATTCGTGAACTCTTTTCACTCGTTCTTCCGGGCGGAATTGCGAACCGCGCCGGAAAAGGACCGCGACAGCTCCTCCCGCCCAAGCGGCATTTCCCGCCGCCGTCATCTAGAGTGCGGATGCACGTGCATCTGCATTCGCGCGACGCTGAGGAGGGCTCGTGGTTCCTGATCTGCCTGCGAACCCTCTGTCGATCGAACTCGAGCTGACCCACCGCCGATTCTGGTGGCAGATCGACGACGAGGACGAGCAACCGGAACAATGGGACGTCTCGGCGGACGTCTCGGAGCTGGACGTCTGCCCCGAGGAGCTCCGGCACGTCGGCGACATCGCCCTCGTCATCGCCGATCTGACCAAGGAACGGAACCTGCTGGATTCGGTCGTGCTCGGGGAGTGGGCGCTGGAGTTCATCGCCGAGACGGTGATCGATCCGGACCAGGGCAAGCTGCACCCCGAACTGGACGCGCGCATCAGCCAGGGACCGCCGCGCATGGTGGTCCTGCGGCGCGTCGAACTGACCGAGCCGTGGCGCGGGCACGGTCTGGGTGCCGCACTGATCGCGAGCGCGCTCCGGATCCTGTCGCCGAACGCGCGCCTGGCGGCGTGCCGGGTCTCGCCGCTCGACTTCACCCTCCCCGGCGCGGACCGCATCACCGCGGAACTGTGCAGCCTGCGCGCCGGCGCGATGCTGGAGCGCATCGGCTTCCAACGCTGGCGGGGAGTCCACCTGGTCGACCTGAGAAACCCCGCCCTGGTCGACGCGCGCATGGAGCTGCTGGACCAGTGGTGGCCCGGCCAGGAAGTGGATTGACCGGCCTAGAACAAGGTCTGTGCGAGGCCGGTCAGCACGTACTGGTCATCGACGATCGGCACCACCCGCCATTTGTCCCAGGTCGTGCACGGATGCGAGATGCCGAACCCGATGCGGTCGCCGACTTCCAGGTCGTTCGCACCGCGGAAGTAAGCGTGCTGGTCGTTCATCGCCACCACCTCACCAGGTGGCGCCTTCGCCAGACCGGTTGTGCCGCGGCGGATCCGGTGCAACGGCACCGGGAAGCCGGAGTCCATGCCGGTGTCCCGTTTGCCGAAGTCCACAATGGCCAGGTCCGCTTCCGGCCGGGACAACACGCGCGACCACAGTTCGAGGCTCGAACGCAACGGCATCAGCGGGTACTCGGTCGCCAGCAGCTTCCGGTACTGCTCGTAGCCCAGCGAGTCGTGCGTGACGTAGCACCCGCTGCGCAGAACGACCCGGATCGGACGGCCGTTCCGCCAGCCCGGCCCCAGCTCAGCCGCGACGAGTTCGATGTACTGGGTCCCGCCGGCCGTCACGACGAACTCGCCGGACGCGGGATGCTCCGCGAGAACGCGATCCGCCAGTTCTGTCAGCCCGCGGAGCCAGGCACGCACGTCATCGAGCAGGTGCGCGCCCAAGGCACCGGGGACCACACCTTCGAACCCCCCGACACCCGCAAGCTCGAGCCAAGACGAGGCCAGGACCCGCTCGGCGACTCGCCAGGCCGCGGGCACACCGCGTGCGCCGGTCCGCCCACCCGGCACCCCCAGTTCGACGATCACCGGCAACCTGCGTGCGCGTACCCCACGGGCGAGCTCCTTCTCGAGCACCTCCACGCTGTCGATCGAATCGACGTAGCAGTAGCAGGTGAACGTGGGGTCGTCGTCCAGCTCGCCGCCGAGCCACTCGATCGCCACCGGATCGCACAACTCGTTGGCCAGCAGCAGCCGGTCCGCGCCCAGCCGGCGGAACGCGGCCAGCTGGGTGGGCGTGGCGAGGGTGAGCGCCCAGGCGCCGTGCTCGATCTGCGCCTGCGCGATCTCCGGGGACATCGTGGTCTTCACGTGCGGGGCGAGGGAAAGCCCGTGCTGCTCACAGAACCGCTGCATCGCCGCGAGGTTGTGGTCGAGCTCAGGTTTCCGGAGCACGAGCAGCGGGGTGAGGAAGTCGCCGGCGAGCACGTCGAGCCCACGCAGGCCCCTCACCCCCACCCCTGGCGAGGCCGGCGGAAATCCCTTGTGGTGGTGGGCGATGACGACATCGGGCACCCGAAGCGGCCGCAACAGTCACTCCAATCGGTCGAGGGTTTCCAGTGGGGTCTCGCCGAAGCGCTGCGTGTAGCGGATCCAGAACTCCTCCCGGTCCCCGAATCCGGACCGCCGAGCCGCGTACTCGACCGTGACCAGCGGCTCACGGCCCACCACCAGGATCCGCCGGGCTTGTTCCAAGCGCATCCCCTGGCGGAAGTCCTCCGGCAGGCACCCCTCGTAGTGGCGGAAGATCCGCACGAACTCCGCTTCGGAGACTCCCGCGTCGCGGGCGAGTTCGGTCACGCTCACCTCCTTGTCCGGGTCCGCGGCCTGCAGGAGCACCTTGCCGAAGTCGCTGACGAGCGGGCCGACCTCGGCCGCCCGTGGACCGATCAGCTCGCTGTACTCGTGCGGCTGGTGACGCAGCAGCCAGTTGACGAAGATCTCGTCGGAGTGGCGCGCGAACCGGGATTTCGACCGGCCGAAGAACCGTTCGGCACTGGTGATAAGCGGCTGACCGCGGCCAGTGAGCCGGGTGATGGTGGGGTGGAAGCGGATCGGCCGGGCCGGCCAGCTGCCGGTGATCCGAGCGAGCCGGACGTGCATCGCCCGCTGCTCGACGCGCACGAGTTTGAGGTAGCAGTTCGCCCCGGCCTGGAAGCCGAAGGCGTCCCCGGGCGAGGCGGTGACGACGTCTCCGGTAACGGCCTCGAGGTAGGTCGATCCGACCCGGAATACGCACCGGCCATTCACCACGATGCCGGTCGTGTACGCGGTGCGCGGAACACCGAGTCGGACCACGACGTCCCGGCCGTAGGTGACGATGGCCGAGCTCAGATGGTCGCCCTCGTGACGATGCATTCGTAGATCCATCTCCTTCGGAAAGCCCTCCGGCAGGAGTTCGTGCGGTCCGAGGACCGGCTCGGCGGCCTGCACGGCGAGAACGGGGTCGGCGGTGCGGATGTAGGCGAAGTGGAAGCCGCTCATTGCTCGGGATCTCCGTTCGGGGTCAAGCGGCGGGTGTTCATCGGCGGAGAGTCCGGTCGGGGGTCTCTCCGAACGTCGCGGTGTACCTGCTGGCGAAGCGGTAGTGGTCATGGAAGCCCCAGCACCGGGCCACTTCGCTCAGCCGGATCTCGTCGGGATTGCCGTTCCGCAGCAGGTGGTAGACGGCACGCAGGCGCTCGCGGCCGAGGAACTCCGGCACCGCCAGGCCCCGGTGCCGGCGGAAGCCGGAATCCAGCCGGCCCGGCTCCACGCCCAGTGCACCCCCCAGGGAGCACAGCGTCCACTCCGCCTGCGGATCGGCGCGCACCAGCTCGGTCGCCCGGGTCACCAGGCGAGCGGGTGCGGGGTACGCGGCGATCCGGGCGAGCCGCTCCGAGTAGTTGTTGTGCTGCAGCACCAGCAGGTGGGTGACCAGCCACTCCTCGAACCTCGCGGACCACCGGCTCGCGGTCCACTGGCCCGGGCGGCCCAGGGAAACGATCTCCCGGACCAGCGTCTGGTACCACCGTTGCGGTCGTCCCCCTGCCACGTCCATCCCCAGCTCGAACTTGATCGGGAGGCCGGGTTCGGCACCCAGCAGGTCGCACAGGACCCGTTCGACCAGGTTCGTCCCGATCTTGACGAGGACGAGTTCGGTGTCGCCGGTCAGCGACATCCGCAGCGCCTCCTCCGGGGAAGTCACCACGATGCGCTTCCGGCTCGCGGCGACCTGCTCGCGGCCGGAGCGCACGACGCCGCTTCCCCGCAGGTGCGCCTGTACCACGAAGAACTGACGCGTGCGGCCCGGATCCACGAACACCGGCGCGCCGTATTCCACATAATTGAGGAGAACCTCGCTCAGACATGTAGAATTCATTCGCGCGTCGAGTTGTGCGGCCGGGTCGAGCACATCGAGGTAGTGCTCGCACAGCACCCGGGACATCAGGTCGCGGGTTTGGTCGATGTCGTAGGAATGAAATAGTTCGTACTGCTCCAGGGGTCGCGTCAACATGGTCTACGTTTCGTCGCCGTTGGCAAGATGTTCGACACCCCGGACCAGTCGGGTCATCCGAGTGTCGTAAACTGAAACTCACGTTTCAGGACGCCTATAGTACTCAGAAGCAGCTTCCAGACAAGTCTGTCTGGAGATCTGGTCCCGCCTATTTCGAGGCGATCTCGAGCAGTTCCGCCAGGTGGACCGCCCGCACCGACGAACCCCGTTTCCGCAGGCCAGAACGCAGTTGCCGGAGGCACCCCGGGTTCACCGCGACCACGAAGTCGACCCCGGCTGCCTCGATCTCGGCGATTTTCACCGCCAGTATTTTCGCGCTGTCCCGCGGCCGCAAGATCGAATAGGTGCCCGCCGCGCCGCAGCAGGTGGCCGCCGACGGCAGCTCGACGTACTCCGCCACCGCCCGGATCAGCTCCCGCGGCTGGCGCCACACCCCGAGCCCGTTGCGCAGGTGGCAGGAGTCCTGCAGCGCGACCCGCGCCGGACGGCCGTCGACGAGCAACGGCACGGCGGGCAGAACGTCGGTCTCCACGACGAATTCGCTCAGTTCGCGGACTCGTGGCCGGCCGAGGTGGGCGGCCAGGTGCGTCGCGCAGCCCCCGGAGGTCGTCACGATCGTGCCGGGGAGGACCTCGCCGAGTTCCTTCGCCATTCGCGCACCCGCCGCGGAATCCCCGTTGTGCGCGTGCAACGCCCCGCAGCACCCCTGCCGCGGCGGCGCCGCCAACTCGGGCGCCAGCTTCCGCGCCGCGCGCGAAACCCGTGGGAACAAGGCACGTTCGGCGCACCCGAGCATCAGCGACGGCCCACTCGCGCGCGCGGCCGTCCGCGCGTGCCGGCGCACCAGGCCCGGCACCCGGAGCAGCCACGGGCGCGCGACGGCGGCCATCAGCAGCCGGGCGCGCAGCGGCCCCCGCCTGCCACGCCACTGGTGGTCCCGCCACTGCTCCAGCAGGTTCCCGTATTCCACCCCCGCCGGGCACACCGGTTCGCACGCCCGGCACCCGAGGCAGAACGACGCCTGCTCGGCCAGCGTGCCGTCGTCCTCCGGCAGCTGCCCCGTTTCCAGCGCGCGCATCAGCGAGATCCGCCCCCGTGGCGACGACGCCTCCTCCCCCGTCATCGCGTACGTCGGGCAGGCCGGCAGGCAGTAGCCGCAGGAGATGCACCGGTCCAGCAGCGGTTTCGCGAAGATCATGAACCCAGCTTCCCGGGGTTGAGCACGCCGGCCGGGTCGAACGCGGTCTTGATCCGGCGCAGCAACCCGAGCTGGACGGTCCCGAGCCGGTCGGCGAGGAACGGCAGTTTCGCCGCGCCCACACCGTGTTCGCCGGTGATCGTGCCGTCCAGCCGGATCGCCGTGCGGAAGATCTCGGCGAACGCCTTGTGCGCCCGTCCCACCGCATCCTCGTCGTCCGGGTCCAGCACGCACGTCGGGTGCAGGTTGCCGTCCCCGGCGTGCCCGAACGTCGCGATCTGCAGGTCGAACCGCTCGGCGATCTCGTCGATCCGCTCGACCATCTCCGGCATCCGCGGCCGCGGGACCGTGACGTCCTCCAGGATCGTCAGCGAGCCGAGCCGCGACAGCGCCGGCAGCGAGCACCGGCGCGCGGTCAGCAGCGCCTCGGCACGCGCGACGTCCTCCGCCACCGTGACCTCGAGCGCCCCGGCCTCGGCGCAGATCTTGCGCATCCGCACCATGTTCCCGGCGACGACCTCGATCGGACCGTCCTCACCGAACAGCAGCAGCGCACCGGCGTCCAGCCGCAATCCGAGCCCGGCGTACTCCTCCACGACGGCGACGCATTTGCGGTCCAGGAACTCCAAAGTGGCCGGTACGATTCCGGACGTGAGGATCGCGCCGACCGCCCGCGAGGCGTCCGCGAGCGATTCGAAGTAGGCCACGCCCGTGTTGCTCTCGGCCGGTGCGGGCAACAGCGCCACCGTGGCCTCGGTGATCACCGCGAGCGTGCCCTCGGACCCGGTGAGCAGCCGCGTCAGGTCGTAGCCCGCGACGTCCTTCCACAACCGGCCACCGGTCCGGACGATTTCGCCCGTCGGCAGCACCGCCTCCAGCCCGAGCACGTAGTTGCGCGTCACGCCGTACTTCAGGCCACGCAGGCCGCCGGCGCAGGTGGCGATGTTGCCGCCGATCGTGGCGGTCGTCCGGCTGCCCGGATCGGGCGCGTACAACAGGTTCCGCGCCGCGGCGGCGTCCGCGAGCCGGGCCGTGGTCACCCCCGGCTGCACCCGCGCCAGCAGCTCCTCGGAGCTGATCTCCAGGATCTGCGTCATCCGCGTCAGCGCGAGGATGATCCCGCCGCGCAGCGGGACGGTCGCCGCGCAGAGGTTCGAGCCGGAGCCGCGCGGCACCACCGGCACGCGGTGTTCGGTGGCCAGCCTCAGGACGCGGGCGACCTGCTCGGTGGTGGCCGGGAAGACCACCGCGTCCGGCGGGTGGTGGAACAGCGGCGTGGCGTCGTGCGCGTAGACCGCGAGATCGCCGGGCGCCTGACGGACGTGATCGGCCCCGACCACGTCGGCCAGGGCGGCGGCGAAATCGCGGTCGAGGGTCATCAGGCCTGCCCGCACACGTTGCGTTGACGGCCGAGTCCGGCCACCTCGGTTTCGACGACGTCGCCCGCCCGCAGGTAGCCGAACCGCCCGGACAGGGCGACCCCCTCGGGCGTGCCGGTGTTCACCAGGTCGCCGGGTTCGAGCACCAGGAACTGCGAGAGGTGCCAGATGATCTCGTCGACGGTGAAGATCATGTCCGAGGTCTTCGAGTCCTGGCGCGGTTCGCCGTTGACCCAGGAGCGGAGTTCGAGCACCTGGGGATCCGGCACCTCGTCGGCGGGGACGAGCCACGGCCCGAGCGGGTTGAACGTCTCGCACGACTTGCCCTTGGACCACTGCCCGCCCGGCCTGCCGAGCTGGAAGGCGCGTTCCGACACGTCGTTGGAGGTGACGTACCCGGCGATGCAGTCCCGCGCGTCGCCGAGCGATTCGAGGTACCGCGCGCGCTTCCCGATGACCACGCCGAGTTCCACCTCCCAGTCGGTGCGCTCCGAACCGCGCGGGATCAGCACCTCGTCGTACGGCCCGACCACGGTGTTCGGCGACTTGTGGAACAGGATCGGCTCGGCGGGTGGCGGATCGCCGGTCTCGGCCGCATGGGCCGCGTAGTTCTGCCCGATGCACAGCACCGCACCCGGCCGCGCGATGGGAGCCCCGATCCGCAGCCCGACGATGTCGATCTCGGCCAGCACGCCGTCGTCGAGCGCCTCCGCCGCCGGGCGCAGGCCGCCCCGCTCCAGGAAGGCGCCGTCGACGGCGGGCGTCAACGGGGACAGGTCGTAGTGGCGGCCGTCCTCCAGCACCACGGGGCGCTCCCGGCCGGGCGCGCCCACCTGCATCAGTTTCATCCGTCTACTCCGGGAATTCCGCTGCTTCGAAGGGGTACAACGGCTTGCGCCGGTGCCGGTAGGTGAAGCGGCCGAGGTTCATCGCGGTGATGCCCTCGGTGTCGACGACGACCATCCGCCGCGCGATGGCGCCGTACGCCGCGCGGGGCGAGTTGACGCCCTTGGCCACCACGATGTGGTAGCGCGCCGGGTCGACGCCGACGCTGAGCAGCTGTTGCAGGCTCGAGTTCATGACGGCCTTGGAGCCGATGACCAGCGTGTGTCCCTCGGCGGTGTCCAGGACGGCCGTCGGACCCTGGTCGAAGAAGCGGAACCCGCCGTGCGTGGCGGCCGGCTCCTCGAACCGGCCGTCGGACACCGCGCGAACCGTCCCGTGCACCGGAACCGGCCGCCCGGCGGAGTGCACGTGCTTCGCCCCCACGCGAAGGTGCACCTCGCTACCCTCCCCAGCCTCGATGCACTGCCGCGCCGAGTGCGGATCCCAGAGCGTCTGCACCAGCGGCGGCACCCCGCGGTCGAGAGCCGCCTGCAGGATCACGGTCGAATCACCGGGCGCCCCACCGCCGATGTTGTCCCCGGCATCCAGCAGGACCACGGGTCCGTCCGGTTCACGCACCGCGATGTCGAGCGCTTCGCTCACCGCGAGCCCCTGCGCCTGCAGACCGGAGCGCCGTTTCCAGACCTGGTTGGCCAGTTCCTGCGCCGCCACGGTCGCCTCGAACTCGTCGCCGTCGTGGATGGCGATGCACGACATCCCCATCTGCGGGACGTCGGCGTACGGGAATCCTTCGACGACGCTCGCGGAGAGCATACCCGGCCAGCCTGCCACCTCCCGCGCCTTGGCCACCAGGCCCGCCATCGGTTCCTCGGCGGTGTCCTGCCGCGCGATGTTCACCACGAGCGGCAGCGGGACGAGCGCCTGCACGGGCCGGATCTCACCGCGTGCCGCGGCCGCGACCAGCCTCGTGCAGTCGATGCCGCGTTCCTTCGCGTCCACGTGCGGGTTGGTCTGGTATACGAGCGTCACCGTGAGCGCGTCGACCAGCCGCTTGGACACGTTCGCGTGCAGGTCCAGCACCGCTCCGACGGGTACGTCCGGACCGACCACCCGCCGCACGCGCGTGGCGATCTCACCATCGGCGTCGTGCAGGTGCTCGGCCACGGCCGCCCCGTGCAGGTTCAGGAGCACGCCGTCCCAGGGCCCGCGAGCCTGTAGTTCGGCGAGCATCTCGCCCACCAGCCACTCGAACGCGTCCTCGGTGATCGCACCGATCGGTGTCACGAACGCGAAGAGGATCGGTTCGATCTCGATGCCCATCCGCCGCGCCGCGGAGAAGTATCCGCCGAGGGTCGTCGCCGATTCCGCGTAGTCGCGGACGATCTCCCCGTCACGCACCACGCCGCCGTTGCCGAACAGTCGCCGGTCGGCCTTCAGCGGTGAGAACGTGTTCGCCTCGTGGTAGAGCCCGAGCGTCGCGAAGCGCATCATCTGTCTCCCGCGTGGGCGACGACGTCGACCTCGAACCGGATGCTCTCCGGCAGGCAGCCGGTGATCGTGGTCCGCGCGGGCAACGGATCCGTGAAGTACTCGGTGTACAGCCGGTTGAACTCGGGGAGATCCCCCGCGTCCCGGAGGTAGGCGCCGACCTTGACCACATCGGACAGTTCGAGTCCGGCGTCCGCCAGCACCCGGATGATGTTGGCGAACGACCGGCGCATCTCCTCGGCGAAGGTTCCCGGGACGATGGACCCGTTCTCGTCCACCGACGCCTGGCCGGAGACGAAGACCAGATCGCCCGCCCGCACGAACGACGAGAACTTCGACGTGTTGCCGTCCCGGCTCACCGTGCCGGTCATCGTCCCGCCCCGTCGCGCAGCGCCTTCTCGAACCGCGTGAGCGCGGCGTCGAGCTCCTCCTCGCCGTGGCAGGCGGAGACGTACCAGACACCACGGCCGGTCACCCACAGGCCGTGCTCGACGAGCACCCGTGACAGACGTTCGTACCGCGCCAGGTCGAGTCGTTGCAACGTCCGGTAGTCCCGGACCTCGGCGTCGCCGAACGAGACGTGGAACGCCGCCGGGAGACCTTCGACCCGCAGGGGCAGGCCGTGCTCGATACCGAGATCCCGCAGTCCCACCATCAGCGTCCTGCCGTGCTTGGCGACCCGCTCGTAGGGCGGATCCTCCAGCAGGCTCGTCACCGTCGCGGCCACCGCGGCGGTCGCCATCACCGAGCCGTTGAAGGTCCCGGAGTGGTTGACCTCCCCGGTGCCGAACCGGGACATCAGCTCGGCGCGGCCGACGAGCGCGGCCACCGGGAACCCGCCGGCGATGGCCTTCCCGTACGTCGCGAGGTCCGGGGGGACCCCGTAGCGTTCCGCGCCACCGCCGAGGCCGAGCCGGAAGCCCGAGATCACTTCGTCGAAGATCAGCACGACCCCGTGCCGATCGCACAACCGCCGGACGGCCTCGAGGTACCCGGGCAGTGGTTCGATGACCCCGGCGTTGATCATCACCGGTTCCATGATCACCGCGGCGACCTGCTCACCGTGCCGGTCGAGCGCGTCGGCGACCTGCTCGGCGTCGTTCCAGGGCAGCACGATGAAATCGTCGAGATGGCGGGCGACCTGCCCCTTCGTGGCCACGCCCCAGTGGCCGTCCCGCGCCGCGGTCAGCACGTTGTCGAGCCAGCCGTGGTAATGCCCTTCGAACCGGATCACCTTGGTGCGGCCGGTCGCGGCCCGCGCCAGCCGTAGCGCGCCCTGCACGACCTCGGTGCCGGACACGCCGAACCGGATCATGTCCGCCCAGCCGACCGCGCGGCACACCAGTTCCGACGCCTGGACCTCGAGCTCGTGCTGGCCGCCGAAGATGACGCCACGCCGGCAGGCATCGGAGACCGCGTCGACGACGTGGTCGGGTGCGTGCCCGAGGAAGTTCGGCCCCTGCCCCAGCAGGTAGTCGACGTAGTCCCGCCCGTCGACGCTGTACAGCCAGGCTCCCTTGGCGCGCTCGATGAACTCCTGTGCGCCGGTGAGGCGGACGTTCGAGTGGACCCCGCCCGGGGTCCGGGCGGCAGCCCGCCGCCTGAGCTCCGCCGACCGCGGGCCGAGCCGGGTCGAATCGTTGGGCATGCAGATCCCTCCCACAGCCCGGCAGCGGCCAGGGCCGACGTTGCCGAGCCTTTCGATTAGTTTCATCTAGTGAAACTACGAGTCTAAGATGCGACTCACGGTACGACCGTGGTGACCGCACCGTCAAGGGGTCGCGTTCGGCCCACGACCTGCGTCTTGGCCCCCTGACACCCTTCTCCGCGCGGGACTAGGATCTGAAACACCGAACTTGCCGACCGAAACGAGGAGGAGCCGTGGCACGGCGCCGTAAGCAGGACCCGGAAGACATCAACCCGTCGGACAACGGCTCGGCGGAGGAGGAGCGCGACTATTCGGTGCGCGCGGTCGAACGGGTCTGCCTGATCCTCAACCTGCTGCAGGAATCGGTCGATGGCATCACCCTGAACGAGGTCGCCCAGACCACCGGACTGCCCAAGTCGTCGGCGTTCCGCTACCTCTGGACACTGGAGAACCACCGGTACGTCGAGCGCGACGACGAGCGCGGCCTGTTCCGGCTGGGGCTCGGGTTCGTCGGCATGCAGTCCCGGCACCTGGAGATCCTGCGCGAACGCGCCAGGCCGTCGCTCGAGTCGCTGCGCGACGAGTTCGGCGAGACCGCGAACCTCGGTCTGCTGGACGGCGACCACATCATCTACATCGAGATCGTGGAGAGCCGGCGCGGCGTCCGGCTCGCGGCGTCCCGCGGCGACCGCGACCCGCTGCACTCGACGGCGCTGGGCAAGGCGATCGCGGCTCACCTCCCCGCGGACCGCGTCCGGAACCTCCTCGAGTCCACCGGGCTGCCCCCGCGCACGGCGAACACGATCACCTCGCTCGACGACTACCTGGACGAGCTCGCGAAGGTCCGCAGGCTCGGCTACGCGGTGGACAACGGCGAGAACGAGGAGGACGGCCGCTGCGTGGCCGCCCCGCTGCTGGCGACGCACCTCCCCGCGGCGATCAGCGTAAGCGGCCCGGCATCCCGCTTCACGATGCAGGACGTGAAGCGGGTGGCCAAGACGCTGATCGAGGTGGCCGCCGGCATCGCGACCAACCCGCAACCCCAGGAGGCGGCGGACTGATTCCGCGGGGCCGCCGCCTCATCGCCTCAGCACTCGGCCCGGGCAGGCGCCGGTGAGCACACCGTCCGAGACGACCTTGCTTCCGTTGATCCAAACGTCCCGCACACCGCGCGCCACCCGACACGGATCCGTCCAGGTTGCGATTTCCCGCGTCTTCGGCAGATCGAGCACCGTGATGTCGGCCATCGCCCCAGACGCCAGGCGCCCCCTGCCGGACAGGCCGAGCCGCTCGGCAACGGCCAGCGTGCTCTTGTGAACCGCCTCCGGCAGGCTCAACATCCGGTTGTCGACCACGTACTTCTGCAGCAATCTCGCATGAGCGCCGAAGTTGCGGGGATGCGGCCGCCCAGGCGCGGACTCCGGAAGGGCACTACCGTCACTCCCGATGAGAGCCATCCGGTGGCGCAGGAACGCCCGAACGTCGTCTTCGCTCCGGTAGAACAGGACCACCTGTACGCGGTTGCCGTGCCGCCCGCACAACCGCAGGCACAGATCCTCCGGGGTCACGGACTCCCTGTCCGCCGCCTCCTCGACCGTCAGCCCCTCCAGGTCCTCATCCCCCGGCCCCGTGAGCGACAGCAGGACCCGGCTCCATTCCCAGGGAATGCTTCCGAACAATCCTGTCGAAAGTTCTGCGCGCGCACGCTCGCGGCGTGCCGCATCGCGCAAGTGGACAGCTATCGCCTCTTCCCCGTCCGCTTGTAGCCAGGCGGGCAAGTACTGGGTCAACGATGATGCCGAAGCGTCGTAGGGGTAGATGTCGAACATGATGTCGACACCTTCGCCCGCAACCTCCTCGAACCGCGTGAGAACGTCGTCAGCGCGGCCCCAGCTCCGGGGGTCGTTGAGGGAAATGTGGGAGAACTGCACGCGCGCCCCTGTCCGCCGGCCGAACTCGAACGCCTCCTCGAATGCACCGAACCCGTCAGTCACCCGGGCATGTGTGGCGTAGAGGGCACCTGCCTCGGCGATCACCCGTCCGAGTGTGTGGAGTTCGTCGGGCGCGGCGAACGCGGAGGGAACGTAGGTGAGCCCGGTCGACAGACCGAATGCCCCCTGGTCCAGCGCGGTGCGTAACAAGACGGACATGGTGTCGCGCGCCTCCGCGGTCGAAGGGGTGTTTCCCATCCCCATCGCGGCTATTCGCAGAGCCCCGTGCCCGACCAACGCGGCGATGTTCATGACGGGACCTGCGTCCTCCAGAGCGCGGGCGTACCCCGCGAAATCGACCCACGCCGTCTCCAGCCGAGGTATGCCCAGGCCCTTGAGGAACTCCTCCAGCAAGCTCCGTCGGCCGGGATGAACCGGGAATGCCGAGAACCCGCAGTTGCCGACCACCTCCGTGGTCACACCCTGCATGACCTTGCTGGGCGCCTGGTGGTGCAGGAGGAAGCTGGCGTCCGAGTGGGTGTGGATGTCGATGAAGCCAGGAGTGATCACCATGCCCCGGCAGTCGACTTCGTCCCCTGCGGTGCCGGGAGGAACACCACCGGGAACCACCTCGAGGATGCGGTCGGCTCGAATGCCAACATCCCCTTCGACCGGCGGTCCACCAGTACCGTCGACTACCAGGCCACCCCGTAGCCAGACGACGCCTTCACTCGGCACAGCCTCACCCTCACACGATCCAGGGGTGCCAGGATCCACGCGGTCCGACACCAGGGGCCTCTCGGAGCCGCCGCACGGACGGCCCTATCTCCTTCACGAAGAGCCAGTGCTCGCGCAACGCCGCCGGAGCCAGGTAGGCGGGCTTCGAACGGCTCACGTGTCTCAACAGCGCATGCGCTTTCCGGGTCACCTCCGCCGTTTCTTCCCGGTCGTCCCCGTGGTGATACGTGAGAGCCAGCACATCGAGGAAGAGTTCGAGGGATGCCGCAGTCCGGTGTGTCTCGTCACGCCACTGTTGGACCGGGTTCGGCCAGAACCTGACCTCTCTTCCCGACGGCATGAGGGTGATCGCCTCGCGCAGCGTGGCCGCGATCTGGCGCAACGCCTCGGCGAGCGGCGGCTGCGTCACTGAAAACGCGCGAAGCTGGTCATCCGGGTACCGGGATCCCGGTACTCCGGAATCCGCGAAATAGGGAAGTACTTGGTCGACCACGTACATCATGGATGGATACGAAGCCGTAATGGTGCCCGCCAAGGAGAAAGCCTGCTCCGCTTCGGCGGACGAGCACGGCGACACATACCTGGCCCACCTAGGGCGGAACCCGGCTGCGCCGGCCGAGCCCGACGAGTTCCACGCCAGATCGGCCAGGCAAGCCACGTTCTGGTGGTCAGCCGGGTCTGGGATCCAGTACGCGAGAACGCCTGTCGCACCGGCGAGTGCGCCTTTCCGAATCGCGGTGGAGATGTTCTCCGTGAAATCCTGTCCGAACAGGTGCGGAAAGAGCCCGGTGGTCGGTGCCACCCACGTCTCGGTGCGCTCCGCGCGCGGCTCCGGCACCGGATCGTTGTACTTCCACCAAACGATCACCGGTTCGGGCAGACCGCGTTCGGCGACTCGATCGAGGTACTCGTCCAGCACCCCTTCCCTGACGAGCGTGTCCTGCCAGTGGACCATTTCGATACCGTCGTCCGCGAGGACAGTTCCGACGAGCATCAGGTACTCGATCAAGAGGTGTCCGGGAGAAAGGTCGCGGCAACCCTCGCATGCGCAGTACGGACTGACCAACCGCTGCCGATCGCGCGGGTCGACGTTGCGGATCGGATAGTACTCGTCCCCGGCGACATGGAGTCGGCGAAGTCCGTTGGGGCGCAGGTGTTGGTCGACCAAATTGCGGACCAGGCGCGCCAGCGCGTTGCGTGCCTCCGGCCGGGAGACGCAGTACCCGTAGCCGGTCGGCGTACCATCCGAGTCCACGGCCGACAGCACGCGCACGACCCGAGGGATCAACGTGGAATGGCCGGGGCCGCCGAGGTGCGGGATCAACTCGACGCCGCGTTCCGCAGCATAGGCGCAGATTTCCGAGAACAGGTCCTTCTCGAAGATCACCGGGACGTATTCCAGTTCAACCTCAGCGCCCTTCTCGGCGTCCCAGGTGGTGATCCGAGTACTCGACGCCAACTCCGGAAAGCCGGTCAAGGGGGTGAACATGTACTCGGCGGGCCGTTGCCCGTGCCGGATGTCCCAGCAGCCGTAGATCGACAGCCCGATCGTGTTCAGCTTGAGCTGGGCCAAACGGTCGATGAGGTCCCGCCAGTCGGGCAGATCCATGCGGTCGGTACCCGTGAACGACTCGATGAAGACGCCCCGCGTAGGAAGGTCCGGCCCGTCCTCGATGTCGAGGACCGGCAAGGCGGTACGCTGATATCCGTCCCACAGGTCGAGCAGGGTTCGCACGGCGTGCAGCGCACCTCGCGGATCCGCGAACTCCACCCGAACCGAATCTGCTCGGATCGCAAGACGGTAATTCTCGGCGGGCAACGCCGCCGGCTCGAAGGAAATGCGCGGCGGGAAGCCATCCGCCACTTCCGTTGTTCCGAGGACGCCCTGCACGTGCTCCGCCCACGGAGCAAGCGCGACCGGGATCTCCAATCCGCCGAAGGCAGAACAGGGGAAGGTGGGCCGCCCATTCGCGGCGGTCAGTTTCCGCGGTCGCGGAATGAGTTCGGGAACGGGTCCGGCAGCGACATCAATTTGACCTGGCATAAATTGGAATCCTCGTCGCGAAAACACGTCGACGGGTCGGTGCACAGCAACCAGGACACCCGAGCACTTCCCACTGCCACTCGTTCCCGCCAGGCGTGCTGAATTATGGGTGTCGGAGCGTGACATTACAAGTGATCGCGACGACGTGTCGAAGGCAGCGGTTTTCACCCCGGGCACGCAAAGCGGAATTCACACCATCGTCCAGCCGCCGTCAACGCGGATCGCTTGCCCCGTGAGGAAAGCACTGTCCGCACCGGCCAGGAAACCCACGACGTTCGCGACATCTTCCGGCGATCCGCGCCGCTGCAAAATCTGGTGCGCGAGCACTGTGCGATCGAGATCCTGCTCGTCGAACGACTCCTGCTCCTCCTCGGTCTTGATGGCGCCGGGCAGTACGCAGTTGACCCGAACACCCGAGGGGCCCAGTTCCCGCGCGAGCGATCGGGTGAATCCGAGCAGGCCTGCCTTCGTGGTGCCGTAGTGCAGCGCGTTGGGCGCGCCAGTCTGCGCGAGGACACTACTCACGACGACCACACTGCTACCGGGCGCACCGCGCTCGCGGAAGGCCCGCCGGCAGCACAGGAAGCCCGCGGTCAGGTTGACCGCGAGGATCTCGTTCCACTCCCCGACACTGATCTCCGTCCACGCGTGCCGGACGGTGGTCGCAGCGTTCAGGACCAGCGTCGTGACAGCGCCGAACTCGCCCTCGCATTCGTCGAACATGGCTTCGACCTGTGCGGGGTCGGCGACGTCGGCCGGCAGGACCAGGGCCCGTCCACCGGCTTCATGGATTTCTTCGGCGACCTGTTTCGCCAGCCTGATCATCGGCTCACTGGGGAAACTGTTCACGACCACCGCCATCCCATCGGCGGCCAGCCTGCGCGCGGTGGCTGCCCCGATCCCCCGCGAGGCTCCCGTCACGAGAGCGACCGGCTCCCGCGCGGGTGTCGCCCACCCCGGCCTCGGACCGTCCATCCGGAACACCTCCGCCACTCCGGTCTCGCCACTCACGGTCATTTCAACAGACAAACTAGCTTCTTCACAAGGCGAACCGTGGAACCATCGATGCACAGACCACCCTCGCAGGGTTGCCCAGCGGCGGGGTTCCCCGCGCCGCCCGCGGCACTTGACAGCACCTTCCACACGATTCACCCTGTGTTCCATCAGACGGCACTGGCATTTCATATCCGCTCCTACCGGGTCCGGGAGCCGCGGATTCCGCGGGTTCGTGGCCACTGTCTCGGCCAGGTAACCATCAGACAACTTTTTGACGAGGTGGCTCGTGACAAAGATTCTCATCACCGGCGCATCCGGCCGGGTCGGTTCGACGCTCGCGAAGGCGGCCCTCACGCGGGGGTTCAGCGTCCGGGGGATGGTCATGCCCGACGAGTGTTTTTCGGTGTCGGGTGTGGAGGTGGTGGAGGCGTCGTTGACCGATGCGGCGGCGTTGGCGCGGGCGGTGTCGGGTGTGGATGTGGTGGTGCATCTGGCGGCGCAGATGGTGCTGGGTGAGACGTCGGTGGAGCGGTACTACGACATCAACGTGTTGGGCACGTTGCGGTTGCTGGAGGCCGCGGTGGCGCAGCCGGTTCCGGTGCGCCAGTTCGTCTACGCCAGCACCGACAACACCTACGACCCGGCGCACGCACCACGGGAACCGATCACCGAGGACCACCCGCAGTACCCGGGTGACTACTACGGAACCTCCAAGGTGCTGTGCGAGCAGCTCGTGCGCAACTACCACAAGCTGCACGGGCTCGACTACACCATCCTGCGCTACGGATCCGTGCTGGCACCCAACGAAGCCGTCGCGCTGTTCCGCCTGGACTGGGTCCGCGGGTTCCTGGCCACCCACACCGCGGCCGGCCGCCGCAGCAACCTGTGGCAACTACTGGCCGGCGGGCACGACTTCCTCGGCGCCCTGGACGACCAGATCGGCCACCGCGACGACAACCCCGCACTCGCCCTCACCGGCCCCGACGGCCGCCCCTGGGCCATCCACACCTCCGACGTGCGCGACACCGTCGCCGGAACCCTGACCGCCATCAACCACCCCAACGCCCTCAACCAGGACTTCAACATCGTCGGACCCCACACCACCACCTTCACCGAAGGCGCCACCGTCATCGCCAAGCACTACAACCTCGACCTGCTCACCGCCCACATGCCCGCCACCCTCGCCTTCGAACTCTCCACCCACAAAGCCACCCAACTCCTCGACTACCACCCCCAACACGACTTCGACTCCACCATCACCACCGCACTCAACCCCACCCCCAACCCCGACTACACCCCCGTCACCCAAGGCTGGATCCCCACAAGCGAGCGAAAGCCGGAACGCCAGTGAACTGCCCACGGGCGTTCCGGCTGCGAGCCGCTTCCACCGGGTGCAGATCATGTGACCTGTTCGTGTTCCACCTTCTTGATCTCCATCTCGTGCGACGAACGAACCAGCTGTCGAACGTAGGGATCGAGATCCGCAGCGTCACCGATCATCTCGCTGAGGGACCCGGAGAACAGCATGGACCCGTGCCTCAGCACGACCACATCGTCCGCGAGTGCCCTCGCCACGGCGAGGTCGTGGGTGACGACGATGCACGCGAACTGGTACTTCTCCTGCAGGTCGAGTAGGAGGTTGATGATCTGCGCCTGTACCGAGACGTCCAGCGCGGAAGTGGGTTCGTCGCACAGCAGCACGTCGGGCGACGACGCCAAGGCGCGAGCGATGACGATCCGCTGGAGCTGACCGCCCGAGAACGCCTTGGGCCTTTCCTTGTACCGCGCCGGATCGATTCCCACCGAGGTCATCAGTTCGGCCACGCGGGCACGGCGGTCGCGCTTGCCGAGGTTCCGGAGCGGTTCCGCGACGCTCCACCCGACGCTGCGCACCGGATTCAACGCGTCGGTCGGGTTCTGGAAGACCATCTGCACCGGACTGGTGGTGCCGTGCTTGGGTGCCGTGACCTCGACGCCGCCGACCAGGACCGCTCCCTTGGTCGGTTTCTCCAGACCGGCGACGCACCGGATGAGGGTCGATTTGCCGGCACCGCTTTCCCCGATCACCGCGGTGGTCCTGCCAGGGTCGACGGTGAACTCCACCGAGTCGAGGGCGTGGCGGACCACGCCCTTGCGGTTCCGGAAGTCCTTGGACAACGTGCTCACGTGTATCGCGGCGGCCTTGGTGTTCCTGGCGGTCAGATGTTGCACGTCCGGCCCTCCCGTCGCGGATAGTGGCACGCGTAGCCACCGTCGGGTTCGTTGGTGAACAGGGGACGTTCGATCGCGCAGCGCTCCTGGGCGTCCGGGCACCGGGGGTGGAAGGAACACCCGCGGGGCCAGTTTCCCGGCGACGGCGGCTCGCCCAGGATCACGGGCAGGCGGCTCCTGGAAGGCCGGTCGAGCGTGAGTTCGCAGCTCAGCAATGTCGCCGTGTACGGGTGCGCGGGACGGTCGATGACCGTGGTCATCGGGCCGTACTCGACGAACCTGCCAGCGTAGATGATCGCCACGCTGTCGCAGAAGCTGCTCACCAGACCGAGGTCGTGGGAGACGAGGAGCGCCGCCATCCCGGCCTCCTCGGAGATCGACCGAAGCAGTTTCAGTGCCTCGATCCGCAGGTTCGCGTCCAGCGCCGAGGTAGGCTCGTCCACCACCAGGAGGCGCGGTCTCGGCATGAGCGTCAGCGCCAGCGCGAGCCGCTGCGCCATACCTCCCGACAGTTCGTGCGGGTAGAGCTGGAACAGCTCGTCGGTGTCCGACAGGCCCAGGTACTCGCAGAGTTCACGCGCACGGTGCGTGCCCTCCTGGCGAGTCATCAGCCGCTTGTGCACCACCGATTCGACGAGTTGCCGTCCGATGCGTTGCATCGGGTCGAAGGCCGCGGCGGGGTTCTGCAACATGAGGCCGGTCGAGGTGCCGAGATGTTGCGCGATCTGGTCGGGCTCTCCCAGCGAGTACCAGGTGTGCCCGTCGAAACTGACCTTGCCGCTGGCCCGGAGCGTCTTCGGCAGCAGCCCCAGAACCGCTCGTGCTGTGAGGGTCTTGCCTGCTCCGGTCTCCCCGAGAAGACCGAGCAGGTGCCCGGGGAACACCTGGAAACTCACGCCCGAGACCAGTTTCGTTCCGCTCGGAGCGAGTATCTCGAGGTCTTGGACCTGAAGTGCGGGTGCGGTCATTCGAGGCCTCCGGAGTCGAGGTGGAACCGGTCCCGTAGTCCGTCACCGATCAGGTTGGCCGAGACGACGAGCAGAATGATCACGAGACCGGGCACGGTGGCGATCCACCAGGAACCGACCAGTTGGTCCCTGCCCTGCGAGATCATGTAACCGAGGCTGGCGGTGGGGGGTTGGAAGCCGAGTCCGAGGAAGGACAGTGCGCTTTCCGACAGTACGACGAACCCGATGTGCAGGGACGCGTAGACGATGATGGGGGTCGCTGCGGCGGGGATCAGGTGTCCGAAGAGAATGCCGATCCGCCGGGTCCCGGCCAAGCGAGCGGCGGCGACGTACCCCCGCTCCCGGTCGACGAGCACATTCGCCCTGACCAGTCGTGCGTAGGGCACCCACCCGACCGACGAAAGCAGGACGACCATCGTGGCGTAGCTCGGCTGGATGAACATCGATGCGGCCAGGAATATCAGTAGCGGAGGGACGGCGAGTTGCAGGTCGACCAGTCGCATCAGGACGGCGTCCACCCACCCGCCCATGTACGCGGCGTAGGCACCGATCAAGACGCCGACGAACGCACTGATCAGGACCACCATGAGCGCGACGGTCAGCGAGGTCGCCACGCCGTACGCGCACCAAGCCAGCAAATCGCGTCCGAGGACGTCCGTGCCCAGAACGTGACCTCCCGACATCGGCGGAAGGTAGGACTCCGCGAGGTTCTGCGCATTGGGGTCGATCGGCAGGACACGTGCGACGACAGCGCCGAAGGCGAGCGCGCCGAGGAGCGTCGCACCGGCCCGCAACGAAGCACCACCGGGACGTGCACGGCGCCGGGTGGCCGGTTTGCCCGTGAGCAGGTTCATGCTTTCACCATCCGGACGCGAGGATCACTGATGAGGATGAAGATGTCCGAGATCAGGTTGAGCAGCACGTAGAAGGCCGCGACCATGATGATGGTCGCCTGGACCACCGCGAAGTCGCGAGTGAGGACGGCCGAAATCATCAGGTTGCCGATTCCCGGCCAGGAGAAGATCGTCTCGACGATGACGCACGCCGAGATCAGGTAACCCAGCTGGAGCGCGGTGAAGTTCACGCTGGGGCCGAGCATGTTCCGGAGCGCGTGGCGGTAGACGATCACGCGTTCACCCAAACCGCGCGCCCGCATGGCCTCCACGAAGTCGTTTCCGAGGACGTCGAGCATCTGCCCGCGGAACACGCGGTACAGCGTCGGAACTGTGGGCAATGCGAGGGTCACCACCGGCAGGACGATCGATGAGACATTGTAGAAACCAAAACTCGGCAGCAGCTGAAGATTCGCCGAGAACACGAGGATGAGCATCAGCCCGAGCCAGAATTCGGGCATGCCCTGCAGAGCCCCGATCGTGCGCCGGATGAAGCGGTCTGCCCACGACTCGCGATGACGCGCGCTGAAAATGGTCAACATGAGCGCCAGGATGGCGGCGAGCAGGATGGCCAGGACCACCAGTATCAAGGTGTTCGGGAAGGCCGTGACCACCTCGCCCATCGCGTCGGAACTGGTTCGGTACGATGTTCCGAAGTCGCCTTGAAAAATTCCGCCCAGGTAATGCAGGAATCGCGTGAGTAGAGGTTTGTCGTAGCCGAGCTCGGCGTTGAGCGCGGCACGTGCCTCAGCGGTCATCTGCGGCCCACCGATGACATCCGCCGGCCGGCCGATGGTGTTGGTCAGTAGGAAGCTGATGACAACCGCACCAAATACGACGACGATGCTCTGCAGCAACCGGTTGATGATGAATCGGGTGATCACAGGGCCCGCTTCCCTTCGCTGTCGACGGTTACTGGCTGAGGAAGACCTGGCCGAACCTGGGCTGGAAGCCGTCCTTCGGCGCGCTGTAGCCCTGAACCGCGCTGGAGTACGCATCGACCTGGATCGAGTTGTAGAGCGGGATGGCGGGCAGCTGTTGCGCGAACAGTTCCTGCATGTCGGCGAGGAGCTGAAGACGTTCGGGCCCGTCCGGCGTGGTCAGCATCCTCGTGTTGAGGTCGTTCATCGCGTCGAACTCGGAGGTTCGCTGGAAGTACTTCGTCGCGAAGAAGAGGGGGCCGCCCGTCAACCACCCGAGTTCGCCGGCCACAGCGTGGTAGGGCTTCTGCTTCGGGTCAACGATGACCTTGGTGACCTCGGCGAAAGGAATCTGCGTTGCCTTCATGTTCACGCCGATCTGGGACAGCATGCCACTGATCGCCTGCTCGACCCGGCCGATGTTCTCGCCCAGTTCGGGGGACCACACCGCCTCGAGCTCGACCGGAGCCGGCAGACCGCTCTGAGCGAGGAGCTGCCGGGCCTTGTCCAGGTCGTAGGGGTACTGGGTGGTCGGCTGCCGGTAACCGTAAACGCCTTCCGGCAGGATGTTGTCCTGCCGTTTTCCGACTCCGCGGAGGATCGACTTCACGATCGCTTCCTTGTCGATGGCGTGCGCTATCGCGCGGCGCAGCGCCACGTTGTCCACGGGTTGGTGCTTGGTGAAGATGATCAGCTGCCCCACCCGCCACAACGGCTTTTCGGTGACGGTGAGGTTGGAGGCCGTACGCAGGGCGCCGGCGTCGCTCGGTGGAACGTTGTACACCAGATCCACGCTCCCGGATCGGAGTGCCGCGACACGGGCGGATGCGTCGGGGATGATCTGGAATTGCAGACCTTCCAGATACGGTCCGGGACCGCGGTACTGGCGGTTGGCGGTCAGCACGATGCTCTTCGCCGTCGTGTAACTCTCGAACCGGAACGGTCCGGTCCCGGTCGGGGTCTTGTTCACCGCTTCGGGCCCGCGGTCGACGAGGTTCGGCGAGATCATGCGGATCAGCGTCGCGTTTCGGCCCATGTCCGGGAAGCTCGCCGGGCTGCTGATGCGGATCACGCGTGGATCAGTGTCGTCGTACGTGGCGTTGGGCGGGAGCAGGACCGCCCATTGTGCGCCGGACCTCGAGTAGTACTGGAACGTCTTCTTCACCGCCGACGACGTGAGGGGCGCCCCGTCGTGGAACGTGATGCCGTCCTTGAGGTAGAACGTCCACTGCCGACCGTCGGGAGAGGACTCCCAGCGGTCGGCCAGCACGCCGACCAGTTCCGATGTGTCGCCGTTGAAGCCGAGCAAGCTCTCGTAGATGTTGTGCGAGATGATCGGGAGTGAGACCGCGTTTCCCGCGAGGGACGGGTCGAGACTCGTCGGATCCCCGAGGTGGGCGACACGGAGGGTTCCGGTCGGCTGCGTCGGAGGCTGGCCACCGTTCGCGGCGGGCCCTTGCGATCCGACGGAACACCCGCCCAGTAGTGGGACGCCGGCGGACAGTCCGAGAGCGGTCGCGGCGGCGTACCGGAGTGTTTCGCGCCGGGTCAAGTAACGGGTCGTGGTCGTGCGTTCCTTGGACATGGTGAGACCTGTTCGTCGAGGGGATCAGGCGTCCGCGGGGGTTGCGTCGCTTGTGGGGATCCAGCCTTGGGTGACGGGGGTGTAGTCGGGGTTGGGGG
>NZ_PQHY01000035.1:0-62945 GCF_003385175.1 Amycolatopsis ruanii | reverse complement strand
GCGTCGCGGTCGGCGACTCTTCAGCTCTCTTCTTTTTCTCGGCCGTCACCCAGTTATGCACCGTCTGCGCGACCAAATCAAAATCGCGCGCCGCTTCGGTATAGCTCAGCCCGCCCTCGAGTACCGCTTTGACGACCTCAGCCTTCAATTCCGGCGAGTACTTTCTCGGTCTCCTTGCCATGAAACACTCCTCCGGGCTCCTCCGCCAGTCTACTTGGAAGACGTGTCCGGAGACCTCGGAGCACATCAAAAGAGTACCTTGACACGCCTGATCGGCGACCAAAAGCGGGCTGTGGATCGGGGGCGGGGGAGGTCTGGTTGGGGTAGTCGGTGCTGTTGCGTTGCCGGCCGGCGGTTGTGCAGGGCTGCCGCGCGGCCCCGGGGGTGCTCGGTGCTGTCGCGTTGCCGGGCGGCGGTTGTGCAGGGCTGCCGCGCGGTCAGGCTGATTACCAGCCCGCTTGCGTTCCCGGCCGCCGGTCATGCAGGCCCGCCGCCGGTCTTCCTACAGCCGCAGTGCTGCCCGTAGCCTTACCCGGCTTCCCGTCTGCAGCACCGCGTTCCGGTACACCCGGCCGCTCACCCAGGTCAGCAGCGCCCCGAACAGCACGGTCAGCACGAGCGCCACCGCCACCTCCCACGTCGCGGCCACCCCGGCGGCGATCCGGCCCGGCATGAGGATCGGTGAGAACACCGGGATCAGCGACAGCACCTGGGCACCAGTGGAATCCGGGTCCTGGATCAGCACGTTGAACCCCGCCACGAAGCCCACCATCAGCGTCATGCTCACCGGCGTCACCACCGACGCCGTGTCCTCCTGCCGCGACACCAGCGAACCGGCCGCCGCGTAGACCGTCGCGTACAGGAAGAACCCCAGCAGGTACCACAGCAAGCCCCAGGCGACCGTGCCGATCGCGACTCCGCCCAGCGTCAGCACGCCGCTGCCGACCGTCATCGCCAGTCCGGCCACCGCCAGGATCAGCAACTGCACCAACCCGACCAGCCCGAGCCCGATCACCTTCCCCAGCATCAGCTGCCACGGCCGCAGCGTGGACAGGAGGATCTCCACGACCCGGCTCGCCTTTTCCTCGACCACGCCCTGCGCGACCATGCCGCCGTAGGCCTGGATCGCGAAGAACATGAGGAACACGATCACCAGCCCGACCGCGAGCCGCTGGCCGGCGTCCGCGTCGCGGGGTTCCAGCTCGGTCAACTGGACCTGCGCCTGCCCCACCTCCCGCATCACCTGCGCCGGGTCGAGGTCGGCCTCCAGCAGCTTCGCGTCCAGCACCTGCTGCTGCGCGATCCCGTTCAGCACGGCCCGCAGCCGCTGGTCCAGCTCCGATTCCACCACCACCCGCAGGTCGGCGGCGCTGCCGGAGACCAGCGCGTCCAGATCACCGTCGCGCACCTGCTGCTCGCCCTGTTCCGGGCTCGCCACCAGCACCGTCTCGACGTGCGAGCCGGCCGCTTCGGCCGCCTCCCGCAGCTGCGCCGCGATGCCCGTGGTCTGCCCGGTCAGCCCGACCTTCGAGGTGTCCGCGTCCTTGATCAGCGTCGCCTGCAGCAGCAGGTACCCGGCCAGCACCAGCAGGATCACCACGGTCCCGACGACGAACGACCGCGTGCGCAGGCGCGTGTTGAGCTCCCGCCGCGCGACCAGGAACACACCCTTGATGGGCGAGACCGTCATTCTCCGCTCCCCGTGACCACGTTCCGGAACAGCTCGGCCAGGCTCGGCCGCCGCCACCGGAATTCTCGCACCGCCCCGGTCGCCAGCGCGGCCGACAGCACGTGCTGGTCGTCCACCCCCGGATCCAGCTCCAGCACGGTCCGGCCCGGCTCCTCGGCCACCACCCGGACCCCGGCCAGCTCCTTGGCCCAGCCCGGAGCGGCCTCCGGCGCGGACACCACCAGCCGCGACCCGGCTGCGGAGGTCAGCTCCGCCACCGTCCCGCACGCGACCATCCGTCCGTTTTGGATGATCCCGACGCGGTCGCACAACCGCTCGACCAGATCCAGCTGGTGGCTGGAGAACACCACCGGCACGCCGGTCGCCGCCTTCTCCCGCAGCACCTCGCTCATCACGTCGACCGCGATCGGGTCCAGCCCGGAGAACGGCTCGTCCAGCACCAGCAGCGCCGGATCGTGCACGAGCGCGGCGGCGAGCTGCACGCGCTGCTGGTTGCCGAGGCTGAGCTTCTGCACCTCGTCCCGGCGCCGCTCACGCAGCCCCAGCCGCTCGATCCACCCCTCGGCCGCCTGGTGCGCCCGCGTGTTGTCCAGCCCGTGCAGCTCGGCGAGGTACACCAGCTGGTCGAGCACGCGCATCTTCGGGTACAGGCCGCGTTCCTCGGGCATGTACCCGATCCGCGTCCGGGTGGCGAGCGTGACCGGGTCACCGCCGAACCGCACCTCGCCGCGGTCCGCCGCGAGCACGCCCAGCACGATGCGCATCGTCGTGGTCTTGCCGGCGCCGTTGCTGCCGACGAACCCGAACAGCTCACCCGGTCCGACCTCGAAGGAGATGTCGTCGAGGGCCACCACGGGTCCGTAGCGTTTGGACAGCCGGTCGATGGTCAGGGCTGGTGCGGGCAAGGACGTCCTCGGGGTCACAGCGGCCGCAGGGCCGCGTTGAGGTGGTGGGCCAGTTCGCCGAGCAGCGCCTCGGCCGCGACGTCCGCGGTGGCCGGCCGCAGCGACAGCACGAACGACTGCACCACGAGCAGCACCGACCGCGCCTGCACGGCCGTGGATCCGCGCCGGATCGAGCCGTCCCGGTGCCCGGCCTCCAGCAGCGCGACGATGAACTTCTCGCCGAGCCGCTGGGTGCCGCCGAGCCGTTCCAGCATGTAGGGCACGACCAGTGCGGTGTCCACGTCGAGGATCGTGCGCATCAGCGGGTCGGCGTTGAGCAGCCGCACCGCGACCACCGAGCTGCGCACCAGGCGCGCGCGGGCGGTCGGCGCGTCGGCCCCGCTCACCGTCGCCTGGTGCAGCAGCGCGCCGAACTCGCGGGTCATCAGCGCCGACAGCACGCTGTGCACGTCGGGGAAGCGCCGGTAGAGCGTCATCCGGCTGACCTTCGCGGTCCGCGCGATCTCGGCCAGCGTGGTGCGCCGCAGCCCGGAGGCGAGGACGCACCGGCGCGCGGCGTCGAGCAGGACGTCGTCGGACACGCGTGCCGCCGTGGGACGTCCGCGGGCGTTCGCGAGCGCGCTGGGGGGCCGGGCCTCGCCGATCACAGCGCGACTCTCATCGTCCATGGGTCGCACTGCAGCCCGTTGCCGCCATTGTTGACCACCATGCCTCGTGGTTAGTCTGCCCCCACCGGTACCGAGAGTATCGGGAAATCCGGCGTGAGGCGCGGTGTCTTTTGTAGGCGGGCGATATTAGACGATCGCGCAGGAGGCGACCGCCGTGACCCGAACGGGTTCACCAGTTACCAGTAAGCGCTCTGGCCTCGATGTCCCCGTCGGCGCGGTCAGGGCGTGATCAGGTAGACGACGCCGCCCGGACCGCTCGCGACCGAACCGTCGGCGGTGTGCCGTTTGGTGCGCTGCCAGATGTTCTCGAACTGGGCCCGCGGATAGATGGTGCGCACGTTGTCGTTGGTGTTCGCGGCCGGGTCGTTGGCGATGACGTCGCCGTTCTCGGTGAACCCGATGACCACCATGATGTGCCCGGCGGTGCCGTAGCCCGCGCCGTCGAGTTCGTCCGCCAGGAAGGACTGCGACGTGATGACCGGGATGCCGCGGGCGATGTAGTCCTCCAGCTCGGTCAGCGAGTGCAGCCGGGTGACGTGCCCGCGCAGGCCGAAGGTGGCGGCGTAGGCGGTGTTGAACGGCCAGTTCCCGGTGCCCTCGTAGGTGTGGTCGTAGGTGTAGCGGGCCGCGTAGTCGACCGTCCGGTCCGGGTAGTCCGCGGGGATCCAGGTCATGTCCTCTTCGCGTGGGCGGCGGCCCCAGTACTCGACGACCATTTCGGTGGACGTCGGGCTGCACCAGCTCTCCCCGCCGCCGCCGTACTCCGGGAAGTGTCCCTTGTGGATGTTCTGCGCGTACGCGGGCACGGGTAGCTCGATGCCGGATGCCTTGCCCGGTCGGGAAACCGGCACCTCGAACCGGTCCGGCACGTTCGACGTCATCGCGCCCACCGCGCTGACCGAAGCCGTCGCGCGCGTGCCCGGGACGCGGTAGAGCGAGACCCGCAGCCGGTACGAGCGCAGCAACACGCCGGGTTTCATCACGAGCGTGTCGACCGAGACCCGCGCGTGCGCGTCGTCCTGGCCCTCGACGCTCGTCCGCTCGATGTCCTCGTCCCCGCTCGCCCAGCGGCCCATCACGTACCACGCGGTCTCCTCGCCGGTCGCGGTCCGCGCCTGCGCCTCGACCTGGATCCACGTCCGCGGCGGAGTCCGGGCGTTCCACGACGCGATCAGTTCGGTGGCGTCGAAGCCGGGTGCGTGGAACGGCGAGGTCCACTGCGACCGCTCGTAGTCCCGGCCCGCGTAGGACTCGACACCGGCGGGCGCGAACGGACCGGCCGGCGCCCATGAGTGGTAGTCGATCGCCTCGTCGCCGGTGCGGCCGGGGGAGGCGGACGCGGGTTGCACGGTCACGGTCGCCATCATGGCGGCGGCCAGCACGGCGAGCAGAGCGCGGGTCATCCGCAAATTCTCACCCGCCGCGGCGGTGGTGTAAACCAGTTGCCAACCATGAGGTGCGCCCGGGTGAAGTGCGCGGCCGGCGAGTTCCGGTCAAAAACTGGCCGGAAGCCTTTCTAGGGTCGATCTCGGCGGCCACCCGCGAGACGAGGACAGAACATGATCGCGCCCGTGAGATCCAGCTGACCGCCCAGGTCACCGGCGCCCCCGGGCTCGGCCACTTCACCGTCGCCACGGCCGAGGTGGACGGCGAGGTCCTGGTGCGCGCCGACTGCACCCTCCCGGTCCCGGCCTGGCAGCCGGGGCAGCGGGTCGGGGTGGCTGCCATCGGCACCGTGGTCCGGTCGGACAGCCCCGAACTCGAGGCCGGCGACCTGGTCCAGTCGATGACCGGCTGGAGCGAGTACTCGGCAGGCCCGGCCGGCTCGTACGTCAAGCTCGATCGGGACCTCTTCGCCGACCCCGGCTACCACCTCGGCCAGGGACCGACCGCCTACTACGGGATGGCCGAGGTGGCGGCCGTCGGCGAAGGCGACGTGGTGTTCGTCTCCGGTGCGGCGGGCGGGGCCGGCTCGCTGGCGGGGCAGATCGCCAAGTGCCTCGGCGCGGCGCGGGTGATCGGCAGCGCGGGCAGCCCGGCGAAGGTCGACTACCTGGTCGACGAGCTCGGATTCGACGCCGCCTTCGATTACCACGACGGCTCCGCGGCCGACCGGCTGCGGGAGCTGGCGCCCGAGGGCATCTCGGCCTTCTTCGACGTCGTGGGCGGCGAGCAGTACCAGGGCGCGCTGCAGGTGGCCCGGCCTGGCGCGCGATTCGCCCTCTGCGGCTCGCTGTCCAGCCAGCTCGGGGACGCGGCGCAGCGCTGTCCGGCGCCCGATCGCGCGGCGGCCGGGGCCAGGGGCGTCGAGCTGCTGCCGTTCTCCTGCTACCACACGCCGGAGCAGATCGCGGCCTGGCGTGAGCACTTCAGCAGCTGGCTGGGCGAGGGCCGCTTCGTCTACCCGCAGACCGTGGTCGAGGGTGGGATCGAGGACGGGCCGCAGGCGTTCCTCGCCCTGCTGCGGGGTTCCTACCGGGGCAACGTCTCGGTGCGGCTGTCGTGACCACACTCTCCCTCCGGGCTCTGAACCGGGCGCTGATGGACCGCCAGTTCCTGTTGCGGCGCACCGATCGCACCCCGCTGGAGGTGATCCGGCACCTGGTCGCGGTGCAGGCGCAGGAGCCCAACTGGGCCTATGTCGGGTTGTGGAGCAGGATCCACGCCTTCACGCAGTCCCAGCTCACCGCGCTGCCGGCGGACCGGCAGGTGGTCCGCTCCGCTCTGCTCCGCAGCACCCAGCACCTCGCCGCGGCCGACGACTTCCGTCGGCTGCGGCCGCTGCTGCAGCCCGTGCTCGATCGCACGGCCGGCTCGCCCCACTTCAGCCGGAACGGCACCGGCCCGGACCCCGCGTCCCTGGTGGCCGAGGGACTCGAACTGCTCGCGGGAGGAACGCTGTCGCGCAAGGAGCTGGCCCGGCGGCCGGCCGAACGCCATCCGGGGCGCGACGGCCGGAACCTGGCCGGGGAGCTGGAGTTGCGCACTCCTCTGGTCCACGGCGTGGCCACCGGCGCGTGGGGTTCCTGGGGCAACCGGTCGGGGGTCTCGGTCACGCCAGCCGAGGCCTGGCTGGGACAGCCGATGGCGGCAACGGCGACCGCCGCCAAGGAGCTGATCCGCCGCTACCTGGCCGCCTTCGGCCCCGCCGGGGTGAAGGACGTCCAGGCGTGGTGCGGACTGACCCGCCTGGCCGAGGTCGTCGCGGAGATGCGCGCCGAACTGCGCCGCTACTCCGGCCCCGACGGCGGGGAACTGCTCGATCTGGCCGACGCCGAGCTGCCCGACCCCGAAACACCCGCTCCGGTGCGGCTGCTGCCCGCCTTCGACAACGCCCTGCTCGGCCACGCCGACCGGACCCGGGTCATCAGCGACGAGGACCGCAAGCGGGTGATGCCCGGCCAGGCGCGGGTGCGGCCCACCATCCTGGTGGACGGCCGGGTGCGCGGAACCTGGTCCCTCGACGCGGGAACGCTGTGGCTCACCCCGTTCCGCCCGCTGCGCGCAGCCGATCGGGCGGCTCTGGAGCAGGAAGCCGAGCGGCTGCTGCCCTTCGTGGGCGGCGGGGACGTGTCCTACGGCGACCCTGCCACCGCCCGGTCATGAGGCGTCGCTAGAGGACGGACTGGCTCTGCGTCACCTTCGCGACGAGCTTGCCGGCGTCGTCGTGCAGTTCGGTCTCCACCACGACCACCTTGCGCCCGGCGTGCAGCGGCCGGGCCGTCGCGGTCACGTGCCCCTCGCGCACCCCGCGCAGGAAGTTCGTCTTCGACTCGATCGTCGACGTGCCCTGCGCGCCCTCGGGCAGGTTGAGGAACGCGCACACCGCACCGGTCGAGTCGGCCAGCGCCATCAACGCGCCGCCGTGCAGCACGCCACCGATCGTGCACAGGGTCGCGTCCCACGCCAGCCGCGCCCGGACGACGTCCTTCGAGTGCTCCAGCACCTCGATGCCGAGCCGCTCGGAGAACGGCATCGACTGGTGGAACAACGCCGTCCCGGCCTCGTCGAGCTGAGTCATGATCCGTTCCTACCGCAACGGGTGGACCAGTAACAACTCCGTGTTGTGGTCGGCGGCCGCGCCGGTGCGGGCCGGGTCGGCGTGCAGGTCGTTGAACGACAGCTCCCGGTACAGCGACGCCAGCGCGGCCGGCGAGGTGTCGCCGTAGTCCGCCGCGTACGGCGCCTGCGCCTCGATCAGCGTGGTGAACAGCGACAACGTGCCGTCGGCGTTGTCGGCCACCTCGATCACGCGCGCGTGCTGCGGGAAGTCGATGTGCGACGCGGTGTTGATCTCCCAGAACCCCTGCGCCGGGGTCGCGCCGGGGCGCGGCGTGATGCGGTTTTCGTGCGTGTGCCCGTTGACCCACGCCAGCACGTTCGGGAACCGGTGCAGGAGCGCGACGAACGCGTCCCCGGTCAGGCGCGGCTCCAGCGGGTGGCGCGCGTCGGGCAGGACGTTGCCCATCGTGTCCGACGTGTGGTGGCTGAACAGGATGAACAGCTCGTCGGTGACCGAGCGGGTGACCCGGTTGCCCCAGACGTCGTAGTACACCGAGCTGCCCCGCTTGAGCGTCTGCTCGACCCACCGGTACTGCCCGAGCCCGATCGAGCCGTCGGCGAACCCGGCGAGCGTGGTGGTGTCCAGGCTGATGCCGGTGATCCCCGGCGCGATGCGGAACGTGTAGTAGACGTCGATGCCGTCGGCGTTGCCGCCGGTGAAGCCGTGGCCCTCCGGGCCGGGACCGGTGTGGGCCGGATCGAGGTGCGCCTGCACGAACTCGGCCGTGGTGAACGGCCTGCGGCGCTCGTCGGGCGTGATCTCGCGGATCGTGCCGCTGCCGCCGAACAGCTCGGTGACCGGCACGCTCGCGCCCGGCGTGCGGATGGCCCGCGCCAGCTTCTGCGCGGTGCCCGAGTCCTTGCCGACGACCTTGTAGCGGCCGGTGTACCAGTGCGCCATCCCGGGCAGGTCCGGCAGGCTGCCCACGATGCTGTCGTCGTGGTTGCCGAACGTGCAGTACCACGGCACGTCCAGGCCGGCGGAGGTGAACGTGCGGGTGCCGGCGGTGAGGACGCCGGGGAGCACCGGGAACGCCGACCAGTCGCCGTCGAGCCGACGGTCCGGGTTCCAGTACAGCGGGTCCCCGGAGGCCTGCACGCCCTCGTACCGCTCCGGGTCGCCGGAGTTCGGGGTGACCTCGCCACCGTTGAGCACGCCGAGGAACCAGTCCAGCTCCAGGTGCTCGTGGTTGTCGGTGTTGTCGCCGGTGGTCATCACGAAGTCGAACGGCCGCCCGGTGAACGGGCCGCGCCGCAGGCTGTTCACCCGGTCCACCAAGGCCGCGGTGGCCACGGAGCCCAGTGTCTCCTGTGGACGGTGGGCCGAGCCGATCAGCGGGTGCAGGTACTCGAACCGCGCCGGCGACTCGGAGTCGGTGATGTGCAGATCGGTGAACTGGACGAACGAGGTGAGCGCGACGCGCCGGTCGTCGCGGCCCGCCGTCCCGGCCACCAGGTCCTCGCGCACGACCAGCGGCCAGCCCGGCCCGCCGGTCAGCCGCGTGTAGGCAGCGGCGCCGTCGACCGGGGTCGCGACGCTGTCCAGCGTGGTGCCCGCCGTGCCGATCGCGCGCCGGGTGCTCTCCCGCAGCGCCCGGTCGAGCGCCTGCGCCGACGGTGCCGCGACGACCAGCCCGAGCCCCGGCGCGCCCGTGGCCGCCAGCATCTGCCGCCTGCTGATTCCCATGCATCCCCCAGGTGTGCGAAGGCCATCCGCATCGAAGCCGACGCGGATGGCCTCCGGGCGAACATCAGAAGTGCGTCACGTCGAGTTTGCCTTGCGAGTGGAAGGCGCGCAGCCGTTTCTTGTCGAACTTGCCGACGCTGGTCTTGGGCACCTCGTCGATGAACGTCCAGTGCTCCGGCAGCTGCCACTTCGCGACCTTGTCGGACAGGAACTCGCGCAGCTCCTCCGCGGTCACGCTCTGGCCCTCCCGGACCACGACCGCCACCAGCGGCCGCTCGTCCCACTTCTCGTCCGGCACGCCGATCACCGCGGCCTCGGCGACCGCCGGGTGGCTCATCACGGTGTTCTCCAGGTCGACCGAGGAGATCCACTCGCCGCCGGACTTGATGACGTCCTTCGCGCGGTCGGTCAGCGTCAGGTAGCCGTCCGGGCTGATCTTGCCCACGTCACCGGTGCGCAGCCAGCCGTCGTGGAACTTCTCCGGGTCCGCGCCGCCGTGGTAGGCGCCCGCGATCCACGGGCCGGCGACCTCCAGCTCACCGACGGACTCGTTGTCCCACGGCAGCACGTTGCCGTCGTCGTCGATGAGCCGGGCGCGCACCGACGCCGGGAACCGGCCCTGCGTGTACCGGTACTGCCACGCCTGCTCACCGGTCGCGCCGGCGGGCGGGCGGGCCACGCTGCCCAGCGGGGACGTCTCGGTCATGCCCCACGCGTGCAGGATCGGCACGCCGTAGCGCTCCTCGAAGGTGTGCATCAGCGCCGGCGGGCAGGCCGAGTCGCCGACCACCACCTCGCGCAGGTGCGAGATGTCCTGCGGCTCGGCTTCGAGCTGCTGCAGCAGGCCCTGCCAGATCGTCGGGACCGCACCGGCGAACGTCGGCTTCTCCGAGGCCAGGATCTGCGCGAGCGGCTTCGGCTGCAGGAAGCGGTCCGGCATGATCAGCGACGCGCCGACCATCATCGCCGCGTACGGCATGCCCCAGGACATGGCGTGGAACATCGGCACGATGACCAGGGCCCGGTCGGCGGGCGAGAGCTGCATGCTGTCGGTCATGCAGACCTGCATCGAGTGCAGCCAGATCGAGCGGTGCGAGTAGACGACGCCCTTGGGCTCACCGGTCGTGCCCGACGTGTAGCACATCGCGGCCGCCGAGCGCTCGTCGATCTCCGGCCAGTCGAAGGTGTCCGGCTGGGCGGCCAGCAGCGCGTCGTAGGAGTGCACCTCGACCCCGGACGGCGCCTGGAGCGTCGCCGGGTCGCCGTTGGCCACGATGACGTGCCGGACCGTCTTCAGCTCCGGCAGCTGCTTGGCCAGCAGCGGCACCAGCGAGCCGTCGACCAGCACGACCTGGTCCTCGGCGTGGTTGGCGACGAACGTCAGCTGCTCGGGGAACAGCCGGATGTTGAGGGTGTGCAGCACCGCGCCCATCGCGGGGATCGCGAAGTAGGCCGCCAGGTGCTCGGCGTTGTTCCACATGAACGTGCCGACGCGCTGGTCGCCGGTGATCCCCAGACTACGGAGCGCGTTCGCCAGTCGCGCCGCGTTACGGCCCAGATCCGCGTACGTCTCGCGGCGGGGACCCTGGTCGGTCCAGGTCGTCACCTGACTGGTGGCGTGCACCCGGCTTCCGTGTTCCAGCAGGTTGGCAAGGGAAAGCTGTCCGTCCTGCATCGTGCTCAGCATGGGCACTCCCGCGCGGTGAAGTTCGGCGATGAACGTGTCTGCGGTCACTCTAAGTGGAAGACACCGCCCGTCGCCAGAACCGGCCGCCCCCGCCCCGACCGGGGGTTTCCTCGCGTGTCGGTGTCGCGGCATCGGCCCAGGTGGCGTTTACTGGGCGCGTGGACCAGACGGCCTGGCCAGCGCTTGCGTGAGCAAGCACCTCGCTGGGTGCCAGCCGTCGCCGCGAGAGCGGATATCCGACACACGGAAGGACTACTACGTTGGCTCTGCCCACGTTGACCCCGGAGCAGCGTGCGGAGGCCCTGGCCAAGGCGGCCGAGGCCCGGAAGGCTCGCTCCGAGCTGCTCGCGTCGATCAAGTCCGGTCAGCAGTCCATCGACACGGTGCTGTCGAAGGCCAAGGACGACAAGACGATCGGCAAGACCAAGGTCACCCAGCTGCTGAAGGCGGTTCCCGGGCTCGGTGCCGTCAAGGTGGCCGCGCTGCTGGAGAAGGCCGGGATCGACCCGGACCGGCGGGCCGGCGGCCTCGGCGAGCGCCAGCGCGCGGCACTGATCGACGCCCTCAAGTAACGCGTTTCCGCAGGTCGGCGGCGAACTGTTGCGCCCGTGACAGTTTCGCTCGCCGCCGCCGGAGCGGGAGCACAATGGGGGTGTGGATGCCGCAGAGACGCTCGAGGAATACACGCCAGGCGACTTCTTCTTCGCCACCTCACGGCACACGATCTTCGGGTCCGGCTCTCGGCTGACCTTCACCGACACCGACGTGTCGGCACTCGGTGACGCGGTCCCGGCCGCCCTGGCCGGGACCCCGGGGGCGCTCGCGGTCGGTGTCCTGCCCTTCGACACCACCGCGACGCCCGGGCACCTCGTCGTGCCGGAAACGGCCTACGTGGCCGCTCCCGCGCACCCCGCCGCCGCCGGCCTGCCCCGCCTGACCGTCGACGGTCCGGACGCCATCCACGCCGTGCCCGAACCGGTCGCCCACGCGGAGGCGGTCGCGCGGGCCGTGCGGGTGCTGGCCGAGCGCGGCATGCGCAAGGTCGTGCTCGCGCGTGCCCTCGACCTGGAGTTCCCGGGCGAGGTGCCGGTCAAGGCCGTGCTGCACAACCTGGTCAAGGACAACCCGCACGGCTACACGTTCGCCGCGGCCCTGCCCGGGTCGCGGTCGCTCATCGGCGCGACGCCGGAGCTGCTGCTGTCCCGCAGCGGACGGCGGGTCGTGTCGCACCCGCACGCCGGTTCCGCGCCGCGTTCGGCCGACCCGGTCACCGACCGGGACAACGCCGAACGGCTGGCGTCCTCGCGCAAGGACCATATCGAGCACGAGGTCCTCACCGAGGCGATCGTCGAGACGCTGCGGCCGTTCTGCCGCGACCTGCACGTGCCGCGGACGCCGTCGCTGGTGTCCACGCCGACGATGTGGCACCTGAGCACGATGGTGACCGGGGAGCTGGCCGACCCGGACGTCACGGCGCTGCACCTGGCCGGCGCGCTGCACCCGACACCGGCGATCTGCGGCTCGCCCACCGAGGACGCGCGGCAGCTGGGGATCGTGCTGGAGCCGTTCGACCGCGGGTACTACGCCGGGACCATCGGGTGGATGGACGCCCGGGGTGACGGCGAGTGGGCGGTGTCCATCCGGTGTGCCGAGGTGTCCGCGTCGCGCCTGCGGTTGTACGCGGGCGGGGGAATCGTGCCGGCCTCCGATCCGAAGGCCGAGCTGGACGAGACGTCCGCGAAGTTCCAGACGCTGCTGCGGGCTATGGGGTTGGAGCTGTGACCTCCCGAACCCGATCTCTCAGTGTTCGGTTGCCGAGACACCGCGTCAAGGCGGGAAAGCGTGCCTTGACCCGGTGGCTCAGCAACCGATTTGGCTGGGGATCGGGTTGCGGGAGAGGGGTGGCTCGGGAGGCGGGTTGCCTGCCGTTGCCGGCCGGCGGTCAGTCCTCTAGGTAGGCGCCCACCAGCGCTCGGTGACCTTCAGGTCCTCGTCCGCCAGCACGGCGATCGCCGCGCGGTAGCCCTCGCCGGGGTCCAGGTCGTGCAGACGCGTGCGCACCGGATCCAGCGCGGGGTCGGCCGAGGCGACCAGGCGGGGCGGCTCGTCCGGGCCGGCCAGCGTGATGCTCCGCAACGGGATCCGCAGCCCCCGCCCGGTGGCCTTCATCAGCGCCTCCTTGCCGGTCCAGTACCGGAAGAACGCGGCCACCCGCTCCGCGTCGGTCAGGCCGTCCAGTGCCGCCTGCTCGGTCTCGTTCAGCGCGTAGGCGATCAGCGAGTCGTCCGCCCGGCGAGTCGCGGTCTCGACGTCGAGGCCGACCGGTACACCGCTGGTCACCGCGACCCCGATCCGCTCGCCGGAGTGCGAGATGGACAGGTCGAACCCGGCGCCGGGCACGCGCGGCCTGCCGTGGGGCTTGCCGCAGTCGTCGCAGGTGGCGTCGAACGTCACCTCGGCGGGGGCGCGGCCGAGCAGCTCCGCGGCGACGGTCTTGGCCAGCGCCCGCCCGGTGAGGAACCGCCGCTGGTCGATCTCCTGCCGGTAGGCGCGGTGGCGGCCGCGTTCCACGTCGTCCAGCAGGCCGAGGTACCCGGGGTCGTTCGGCAGCGGAACCGCCCACCACACCGCACACTCGATCACGCCCCCAACCTACGCGGTGCGCGAACACGGGCGCGAGCAGCGGATGATCCGCCTACGTTGGCCGTCATGAACCTGGTTCACGTCAACGGGGCCGACCTGGCCTACGACGAGGCCGGCGTCGGCCCGGCCGTGATCTTCGTGCACGCGGGCGCGGGCGACCGGCGCATGTGGGACGACCAGTTCGACGGGCTCGCCGGCCAGTACCGCGTGATCCGCTACGACCAGCGCGGCTTCGGCGGGTCCGGGGACGCGGCCGGCGAGTACCGCCACTACGCGGACCTCCTCGGGCTGATGGACGCGCTCGACATCGACCGGGCGACCCTGGTCGGTTGTTCGATGGGCGGGTCGTACGCGCTCGAAGCCGCACTCGCGGCCCCGGGCCGGGTCAGCGGGCTGGTGCTGATCTGCTCGGGCCTGTCCGGGCGCGAGTGGCCGGAGTCGATGCGCGCCCGCGCGGCGCGCGAGGTGCACAGCGCGGTCCCGGCCGAGCGGCTGCGCGCCTACGCGGCGCGGACCCGGGAGCCCGACCCGGCCGACGTCGAGGCGATGGCGGTGGCCCAGGCGCGGTTCCTGGTGCCGGAACCGTCCGAACTCGTCCTCGACATGCTCCGCGGCGTCTTCCGGCGGACCTGGACCGGGCCGCAGCGGACCGAACGTCATTTGGAACCGGGCCCCACCGGCCGGCTGGGTGAGGTGGTGGCACCCACGCTGGTGGTCAACGGTCTCCTCGACGTGCCGGAGATCCAGGAGGTATCTGCCCTGCTCAGCGCGGGTATCACCGGGGCACGGCGGCTCGACCTGCCGGACGCCGGTCACCTCCCGCCGGTCGAACGACCGGCCAAGGTCACCGCCGTGCTGCGAGGGTTCCTCACCGAACTCCATTCCGGTGACGAGCGGCGTGCGCTAGCCTGACAGGTAAGCAAGCGCTTAGTAGGAGGGCCGACGATGGACTTCAGCTTGAGCACCGAAGAGCGGGAAGTGCGCGACTGGGTGCGCACGTTCGTGCAGCGTGAGCTGATGCCGCTCGAACAGGAGGTGCTGCGCCGCGAACGCCGTGGCGAACCCGGCCTCACCTCGGACGAGCTGACCGCGCTTCAGCTCAAGGCGAAGGAGTCCGGCTTCTGGGGCGTGCAGACCCCCGAGGAGTACGGCGGCATGGGCCTGTCGGCCGTGATGACCGCGCTCCTGGAGGCCGAACTGGGCCGCACCTTCGTGCCCTTCCGCTTCGGCGGCGCGGCGGACAACATCCTGTTCCACGCCAACGACGAGCAGAAGGAGCGCTACCTGCTCCCGACGATCGCCGGCGACCGCAAGTCGTGCTTCGCGATCACCGAACCGGGCGCCGGGTCGGACGCGAAGAACATCCGCACCTCGGCCCGCAAGGACGGCGCGGACTGGATCATCAACGGCGAGAAGACGTTCATCACCGGCGGCAACGAGGCCGACTTCGTGATGGTGTTCGCGGTCACCGACCCGGAGAAGGGCGCCAACGGCGGCGTCACCTGCTTCCTGGTCGACCGCGACATGGGCTGGAAGTCCGAGCCGATCGACACCATGGGCGAGTGGGGCCCGGCGTCGCTGGTGTTCGACGACGTGCGGGTGCCGGAGAGCCAGATCCTCGGCGAGGTGGGCCAGGGCTTCGCGCTGGCGATGCAGTGGATCGGCCGCGGCCGCTACCTGCTGCCGGCCCGCGCGATCGGGTCCTGCGAGCGGCTGATCTCGATGGCGATCGAGCACGCCAACACGCGCGAGACGTTCGGGGCGCCGATCGCGACCCGGCAGGCGATCCAGTGGATGATCGCCGACTCCGGCGTGGAGCTGGAAGCGCTGCGCTGGCTGGTGCTGCACGCGGCCTGGCAGGTCGATTCCGGAATGGACTCCCGCCACGCGCAGTCGATCGCGAAGCTGTACGGCGGCATCAAGGCCAACGAGATCGTGGACCGCGTCCTGCAGATCCACGGTGGCATGGGTTACACGCGAGAGCTGCCGATCGAGCGGTGGTACCGCGAGCTGCGGCTGCTGCGCATCTACGAGGGCACCGACGAGATCCAGCGCCGCACCATCGCCCGCAACCTGTTGAAGGGCCACGTCAAGATCAGCGGCGCGCTGGGCTGAGAACAACCCTCAGGACCGCCCCCGGAACTTGTCCGGAGGCGGCCCCGAGGGATCTGACAACTACCTCAGGATTCGTTGGCGGCGTCCCGCAGTGCGCGCGGCGCCCCGGCCAGGTCCTCCTCGTTGCAGAGGAGTTTCAGGTCGTAGTACGGCGCGCCTTCGCGGTCGTCGTAGTCGAGGTGGATGGAGACCACATCCACCGGCTCGCCCAGCCACTCCTGTGCCGACCTGAGCCAGTGCGCACAGCGCTCGAGCGCGGTGGGCAGGTCGTCGTCACGGAACTGGACGGGGCGGTAGGGCACATCGTGTACATGATCCTGAGGGTGGGACGGGGCAGGGAGGCCCAGTGCGAGACCCTGCTCATCCAATTCCAGTTGGATCGTTCGCTCAGTCACCCTTCGAGGGTCCCTCAGCCCGGCCGAGTCGGCAAGACCCCAGCTAGGGCCGTATGCGCCACACCTGGGCGGCGACCTCGCGGGCCCGTTCGGCGGCCTTCCCACCCGGGGGTGACGGGCTGCCCAGCATGCGCAGCGCGAGCTGGGCGTATCGGGCGGCGAGGCGGTCCAGCGGCAGTGGACCACGCGGTGAGTACCAGCGGGCGACTCCGGTGCACATCTCCAGCAGGGCGAGCCTGGTCACGGCCGGTTCCGGGGCGTCGAACACGCCGGCCGCGACGCCCTTGGCGATGGTGGTGGCCCAGATGTCCTCGTACTCGTCCCGCAGGCCGACGATCCACCGCCGCGCGGGCCGGGACAGGGCGCTGACCTCGTTGTCCACCACCCGGGTCTCGTCGGGCTGGGCGGCGTGGGCCATGACGTGCAGCGTGACCAGGGCGGACAGCGCGTCGGCGGGGTCGGCTGGCTCGTCCATGGTGTCCAGCGTCTGACGCGCGGCCAGCAGGAGCCGGTCGAGGCACTCCCGCATGATGCCGACGAGCAGGTCCTCCTTGGTGCCCATGTAGTGGTAGAGGCTGGCGCTGGAGATCCCCGCGGCCTGGGCCAGGTCGCGGATGCCGGTGCCGTGGAACCCCTTGGCGGCGAACAGCTTGACCGCGGCGCGGTGGACGCGTTGCTCGGTGGTCAGAGCCACGTCTGCGCCACCCGGTCGTAGGTCGGGGTGTCCAGGGCGGCGAGCTTGCCCTTCGCGATGCGCTCCGACGGGGTGCGCGGCAGGTCGGTGGTGAGGGACCAGTAGCGCGGGACCTTGAAGTAGGCGAGCTGGGTGGCGCAGAACTCGGCCAGCTCGTCCGGGGTGGTGTCCGCGGCCGGCACGATGAAGGCTTTGACCTCTTCCCCGCGCAGGTCGTCGGGCACGGCGATGACGGCCGCCAGCTCGACGGCGGGGTGCTGCCGGAGGGCGCGTTCGACCTCGTCGGCCGAGATGTTCTCGCCGCTGCGGCGGATCATGTCCTTCGTGCGGCCGACGTAGTGGATGCGGCCCTCGGTGTCCATTGTGGCCAGGTCGCCGGTGTGGAACCAGCCGCCCCGGAACGCCCGCGCGGTCGCTTCGGGGTCGTCGTGGTAGCCGTGCATGAGGCCGACGCCGCGGATGAGCAGTTCACCGGTGCCGCCGCGGGGCACCGGGTTGCCGTCCTCGTCGGCGATCATCGCCTCGCGTTCCCGGATGGGGCGGCCGATGCAGCCGCTGCCGGGCCGGTGGTCCTCCGGGCGGTCGCGGATGTCGCCGCCCGTTTCGGTCATGCCGAACGCCTCGTACCAGGGGACGCCCCACCTGGCCTCCAGGTCGGCGTGCAGGTCGCGGGGGATGGCGGAGGCCATGACCGAGCGGACGGCGTGTCGGGTGTCGTCGGGGTGTGGGGGCTGGCGGAGCAGGAGCGTCGGCATGAGGCCGAGGCAGTAGAACCAGGTGACGCCGTGCTCGCGGACCTTGGGCCAGAAGGTCGTGGGGTGGAAGCGGTCGAGCACGACGAGCTTCGCGCCCGCGGCGAGCCCGGCCGCGACGTTCCACTGTGGATCGATGTAGTGGAACGGCTGGGCGGTGAGGATCGTGTCCTGGCCGGTGAGGTGGGGGAAGTCGTCGACGAGGCTGCGGGCGAGGGTGGTCCAGTAGCGGTGGGGCAGGACGCAGCCCTTGGGGGCGCCGGTGGTGCCGGAGGTGTACTGGATGTTGGTGGGTGCTTCGGCGGCCGGGTGGTGTTCGGGTGGTGGGCCGGCGGGCAGGTCGTCCGGGGTCCGGGTGGGGATGCCGATGCGGGTGAGCAGGTCGGTGAATTCGGGCGCGGCGATGGCGAGGCGGGCGCCGGAGTGGCGGATGACGTGGGCGCCGTCGAGCTTGCGGTAGTTGGTGTTGACGGGGACGAGGACCGCCCCGCACTTGGCGAGCGCGAGCCAGAGCAGGGGAAAGGCAGGCTCGTTGCGCAGCATGACGGCGACTCGGTCGCCCGGTTCGATGCCGAGAGCGTGGAGACTTCCGGCGAGACGGTCGGTCTCACGGTCGATGTCGGCGAAGGTGAGGCTGGTGGCGGTTTCGTCGAAGAGCCACGCGGTGCGGCCGGGCCACAACCGCGCCGCACGACGGGTGAGGGCCACAAGGTCATCCGGAATCATGCGCGGCTGCCGAGGGCGTTCTCGGGGAGGTGCTCGGTGATCAGGGCGTGGCTGACCTCGAGTTCGAGGGCCTGTTCGAGGGCGCTGTCGATGCCCGCGTCGAGGGCGCGCTTGGCGAGGGTGGTGGCCGGGTGGGCGGGGATGCGGCGGGCCCAGTCGAGCGCGGTGGCGTGCACGTCGGGGACGACGGCGTTGACGAGGCCGAGCGCGTGGGCGGTGCGGGCGTCGACGCGCTCGCCGAGGAGGAGGAGTTCCTTCGCCTTGAGCGGCCCGACGATGAGGGGCAGCAGGCGGGACGCGGCGCCGGTGACGCTGAGCCCGAGGCCGGCCTCGGGAAACGCGAAGACGGCGTCCTCAGCGGCGAGAACGAGATCACACCCGAGCGCGAACTCCGCCCCAGCGCCGATGGCGTACCCGTGCACGGCCGCGATGACCGGTTGGGGAATGCTCCGCAGGCGGCGCGTGACGTCCTGCAGGCGTTCGATGCGCGCACGGGAGTCCCCGGCGGGCGTTTCCTTCAGGTCGTGGCCCGCGCAGAAGGCCCGCCCCCGCCCGGCGAGGATGACGGCTTTCGCATCGCCCACCCGATCCAGCGCGGAGAGCAGGTCGTCGACAAGCACGGGCGCGACGGCGTTGAGACGCTCCGGCCGATTGAGCCAAATGCGCGCGACACCGTCGTCGATCTCGAGGTCCACCGAGGTCATGGAAGGAGAGTAGCCGACCGATCGATCGATCGGCTAGGACTGCCGCGTCTACCGGCTCGATCTCCACCCGGGCCTGGCCCTCGACGAGGGTGCCGCTCGTACCGCGCGAGATCGCCCCTTATGCGGCTGCGACTGCCGCAGGCGCCCCTCATGCGGCTGCGACTGCTGCAGGCCCCTCCGGGTCCCCGCCTGGCCCGTCACCTGCGCGACGGTGCCTCTCACGCGGCACGAAAGGGCCACTCGCGCCATGGCGACTGGCGCAGCGGCCGCCTCGATCCCCTCTGGGAGACGGCACCGGCGCGGGTGTGCCTCTCGCTCCGCACGAACGTGCCACTCGTGCCGCTGCGGCTGCTGCACGACCGCCCCCCGGTCACCGCCGCCTGCGCGACAGTGCCTCTCGCATGGCGCGAGAGTGTCTCTCGTGCCGCTGCGACTGGTGCATCTACCGCCTCGGCCTCCGCGTGGGCCCGGGGCTTGCGCGACTGTGCCTCTCGCCCGGCACGAACGTGCCACTCGCGCCATGGCGACTGTCGCAACGGCTGCCTCAAACACCCCTGGGAGCCGACACTGCGCGAGTGTGCTTCTCGCAACGGCACGAGAGTGCCCCTCGTGCCGTTGCGACTGCCATCACGGCAGCCTCGATCCCCACCTCGGTCCGGGCACTTGCGTGACTGTGCCTCTCGCGCTGCCACGAAAAGCGCTACTCGCGCCACCGCGACCCGGTACGACCGCCGCACCGCCGCACGCCGCACCGCCCCACTCGGGCTCGGTCCTACGCGACTGTGCCTCTCGTGGCGCTACGAAAAGCACCACTCGCGCCGCCGCGACCCGGTACGACCGCCGCACCGCCCCACTCGGGCTCGGTCCTACGCGACTGTGCCTCTCGCGGCGTCACGAAAGCGCCACTCGCGCGATCGCGAGTGCCGAGGGGCGTCCCGTCAGGTCAGCTCGCGGCGCAGGTCGTCCAGCCGGTCGGCCACGTCGGCGGCCGTGGCGGGCGCGAAGTGGAGCAGCTGGTCGTCGTAGTGCGGCTTGGTGAGGACGGTCCAGCGGCCCTCGGCGTTGTCGTACACCCGCAGCGGGAAGCGCGGGTGCCGCGGCTGGCCGCTGTGGTCGCGGACCTCGGCGTGCAGCTCGGCGATGAAGTACGGCTCGAGAGACGCCAGGTAGTCCGCGCGCATCACCGCGCGGCTGGGGCGCGTGCCGTTCATCTCCGCCTGTCGCGCGCCCCGGACTTCGCTGCGCAGCACGGTCAGCGACGGCTCCGGGGACTTGCGTACGCCCTGCGGGAGGACGTCGGCGAGCACCTTGCTGAGCCGGTCGCGCTGGAAGGTCCGGACCGAAATCTCCTGTCCCTCCCGCACGGCGACAACCCCGAACCGCTGGTCGGCGGCGACGAGCGTGGAGACGTTCACCCCGGTCGTCGTGTCCGACAGCCACCCGAACCGGGCCTCCGCGGGGGTGGTGAGCAGGCGTGCGAGGTCGGCGAACGTCGGCTCGTCGCGGGTGGGCACGTGGTAGCGCGCGAGGGCGGCCTCGACGGTGCGGTCGAAGGCGAGCCGGGCGTCGTCGGGGCGCCACACGGCCTGCGGTGCGAGCGCGAGGTGCAGTTCGGCGCCGGTGACCTTGGCGACCATGGCCGCGAGGAGGTCGACCGGGAACCGTTCCGGTTCGGCGAACCACATGGCGCTACTGGCCGAGGACCGGCGGGGAGACGGTCATGCCCGTGATCGGGTCGACGGCCTTCTCGCCCTCCGCGGTGAGCTGGAAGTGCTCGTCCTCGTCCACGATGTACTTCCGCTGGTGCTCGTCGTCGTCCTCGCCCCTGCCCCGGTTGCCCGCGCCGGCGCCCATCGCACCCGGACTCCCGGCAGCGCCGGCCCGCCCCGACGCGCCACCGCCCCCGCGAGCGAACGACTCGCCCGCCGCGGCGGGGTTCCCGGCGCCGAAGCGCTTGCCCTCGCTGAGCGGGTTGCTCCCGCTGCCGGGACCGAAGCCCGCGCCACGGCCCGCTCCACCCGCACCGAAGCCCCGGCCGGAGCCGACGCCGCCGCCACGGCCCGCCCCGGCGCCGGTGCCCGTCCCGAACCGCCCGCCGGCCGGGTTGGCGCCGCGGTATCCGGTGGTGCTGCCGTAGCCGGGCACGCCGTACGCGCCGCCGCCGGGCGTGCCGTAACTGTTGCTGCCGTACCCGCCTTGTTGGGGCGGGTTGTAGGACGCCGCGGCGGGCGGCGCGTAAGCCGCGTCGGAGGCGACGGTGCGCCCGTCGGCGGGGATTTGCCCGGTGGGGGCCTGGTAGGGCCCCGACAGGGACGAGGTGCCGCCGGTGACGCCACCGCCGCCTCGGGAGGCACCCCCAGCGCCCCCGAAGCTCGGCCCGTCACTGGTCGGCTTGTTCTGGATGTCGACGCTGCCGCCGGGCTGGGCGCCCTGGGAGACGCCGAGCACGCCGGCGTCGAGGGTGCCGTAGGTGGTCGGCATCCGGGCACCGTTGTCACCGGAGGTCGTCGACCAGACCTGCATGGCCTCGACGTTCTGCTTGGCAGCCGCATTGGCCGCCGCGACCTTCGCCATCTGGCTCCAGCCGCTGCTCGTGTCGCCGATGATCTCCTTGAGCGCCGGAGGAGCCTCCGGAACCTCGGGAACGGGGACGACCTTGTTCTTGGTGTCGAAGAATGCCTGACTCTGGCTTTCGATGAGGTCATTGGCCGTCTTCATGGCCGCAGCAGCACCCGAATGAGCAGTAGCCAACGCGGAGACACTGTGCTTTGCCGCATCAGCGCCGTTGCCGGTCCAGCCTTCTTCCATCAGACCGATGAGCGAGGTGATCTGCCTGCTGCGAACCTCGTACTGCTTCATAACAGCACCAACGTTGTGCTGGGCGTTCTGCAGGCCGACCGGACCAGGAGCGTTGTGAAAGTTGTCGTAAATCTGTTGGCCGCTCATCGACTCCAGAGAGGCGGCCGACCCGAGGACAGCTCCGGTCATCATTCTCCCCCGGTCTTGATGGTCTCGATGACGTTCGCGGCCACCGTGGAGGCGGCTTTGCAATTGTCTTTACCAGCCGGGCCGGTGACGGTCACGTGGAAGATGGTGTCGCCTCCGATCCCGACATTCAAATCGCAGGTTCCGCTGGCGCGGAAGTCGGAGAGATTGCTGAAGACAGCGGGGTAGCCGGTGATGGTCGTCGGCTCGAAATACCCGCCGTTGTCGTAGGCGCCAGCGGCGTGCTTGTTGTAGTCATTTTGCAAACCGCCTTCGACGGTGGTGTAGAAGAGTTGCACCACCCAGTCGAGAGTGGCGCCAAACTTCCAGCTGCAGTCCCTGGGCTCGATCTGCTCGCCCTGGGAGGAGATCCCCAGCTCCTCCGTCTGCGGTTTTGTCAGGCTCTTGCATGCGTTCGAAGCGAAGGCCGTTGCATCAAGTGGGGCATTGACAGCAGGGGCCACATCACGTCCATTGGCCTGAGATGGAGTGGGCGCGCCGGTCGCTGGTCCATTCGTCGTGCTCTGTGGGGTTCCCCCGGATGGCGAGCACGCCGCCGCAGCTAGCAGCGCGACCAGAGCCGCTGTCACGGTCCGGATCGGTTGCCTCATGATGCGCTCTCCCTCTCAGTACAGACCGTGACCATCAGTGTTGCTGGAGTCACCATACAGACCCCGTCCGGCCTCCTGGTCCTGTTCGACGTAGGTTCCGTTCGCCTTCCTGAGGTGATCGATCCACGTCTGGGCGTACGTGAGCATCGCCCTGTTGTGGTCCATAGCCGCTTTTATGGATGACTGTGTCTGCGTCGCATTGCGAACCGCTGGCTGATCAGGTGAGGGTGCAGTCGCGTCGGACCAGGCCGTCTGTAACCGAACGTAGTCACGGTAGATGTCGTCGCGGAACTCCTCCCACTTCGGGATCAGCGCGGCGATCTGGTCGGGGTCGAAGCGGTACCCGGCGCCTCCCGCGGCGCTCAGGCCCGCGCCCACCGTCGGCCCGATCGGGGCCTGCCCGTTGCCCTCGGTCATCTGTCCCCTACCCCCTGTGTGGAACGCAGTTCAAGCAGAGACTAGCGTGACCGGATCAGGCACCGCCTCCGGTTGGGCGTAATCCCCGCATAGCATGGGTCACATGGCCGTACGAGAAGCCGAGGTCGGCGACGTCGAGGAGATCTGCGCGCTCATCGAGGAGCACGCCCGCTACGAGGGCAACGACTCCCTCGCCCTGGACCGCGCCGAGATGACCAAGCACCTGTTCGGTCCGGAGCCCAAGGCCTGGGTCCTCATCGCGGAGCCGCCGGGTGACCACGTCGTCGCGGGGATGGCCTTCTGCTCCTGGAACTTCTCCACCTGGGAGGGCCGCCCGGGCATCTGGCTGGACGACCTCTACATCCGCCCCGAACACCGGCGCCACGGGCTCGGCAACGAACTGCTCACCGCCCTGCGGGCGCGCACCGACGGGCGCGTCGAGTGGGACATGCAGGAGGGCAACGAGCGGGCAGCGGCCTTCTACGCCCAGCTCGGCGCGCAACCGGTCCCCGGCTGGATCCGCTACCGCTGGTCACCGGGAAGTTAGGCAAGGCTGACTCCCGCCGGGACCGCACGTAGAGTTATTAGCATGCCTGACAGTCCGCACCGCTCGCCCTCCTCGTCGATCGAGGACTACATCCGGGTCATCTACGGCCTGGTCGAGCGCGGTGAGGCCGTCACCAACACGACCCTGGCCGGCCGCCTCGAGGTGAGCCCCTCGTCGGCGTCCGGCATGGTCACCAAACTCGCCCAGCAGGGCCTCGTCGAGCACGTCCCCTACCGCGGCATCGAGCTGACCCCCGAGGGCCGCCGGCTCGCGCGGGGCGTGCTGCGGCGGCACCGGCTCATCGAGACCTACCTGGTCCAGGAACTGGGCTACACCTGGGACGAGGTCCACGGCGAGGCCGACGCGCTCGAGCACGCGGTCTCCGACCGGCTCATCGAGCGCATCGCGGCCAAGCTCGGCAACCCGGTCCGCGACCCGCACGGCGACCCCATCCCCGCGGCCGACGGCAGCGTCGAGGAGGTGCCGACCCGCCTGCTCGACGAGCTGGAACCGGGCGCGGTCGGGCAGATCGTGCGGGTGTGGGACACCGATCCCGACATGCTGCGCTACCTCGCCGACCACGCGATCGCGCTGGGGGAGCGGATCGAGGTCGTCGAGCGGCAGCCGTTCGGCGGTTCACTGGTGGTGAAGGTGGGGTCGGGCGCCGGGGCGGCGACGCACGCTCTGGGCAAGGAGATCGCGCAGGCCTTGAGCGTGGCCGTCTTCTGACGCTGCGCTTCGGCCGCTGAAGCCACGTAGGGTGTCGGGGTGCGCGCAGTCGTCTTCACCGAGTTCGGGGCAACACCGCAGGTCCGCGACCTGCCCGACCCGTCACCCGCCCCACACGGCGTGGTCGTCGCGGTCGAGGCGACCGGCGTGTGCCGCAGCGACTGGCACGGCTGGCGCGGCCACGACAGCGACATCACCCTCCCGCACGTGCCCGGTCACGAACTCGCCGGCCGGATCGTCGCGACCGGCGACCGGGTGCGCCGCTGGTCACCTGGTGACCGTGTCACCGTCCCGTTCGTGTGCGCCTGCGGCGCGTGCGAGCAGTGCGTCACCGGCAACCAGCAGATCTGCGCGAACCAGACCCAGCCCGGGTTCACGCACTGGGGATCCTTCGCCGAGCTGGTCGCCCTCGACCACGCTGACGTCAACCTCGTCCGCCTCCCCGACAGCCTCGGATCCACCACGGCCGCCGCCCTCGGCTGCCGCTTCGGCACCGCCTTCCGCGCCGTCCTGCGGCAGGGGCGGGCCACCGCCGGGCAGTGGGTCGCCGTGCACGGCTGCGGCGGCGCGGGCATCTCCGCGGTCATGCTCGCCGTCGCCGCGGGCGCGCGGGTCGTGGCCGTCGACCTCTCGCCGGAAGCCCTCGCGCTGGCCACGAAACTCGGCGCGGAAGCCACGGTCGACGCTGCGCAGGACACCGCCGCCGCCATCCGTGACATCACCGGCGGCGGCGCCCACGTGTCGCTGGACTGCGTCGGCCTGCCGCAGACCTGCGCGGCTTCCGTGGCGAGCCTGCGCCCGCGTGGCCGGCACGTCCAGGTCGGGCTGATGCCGCCGGGGCGGGGCGTGCCGCCGATCCCGATGCACCGGGTGATCGCCGACGAACTGGAAATCCTCGGCAGCCACGGCATCCAGGCCCACGAGTACCCGGAGATGCTCGCCGTGATCGAACGATCCACAATGGACCTCGATGCGCTGATCGGCCGGCGGATCACGCTGGACGAAGCACCGGCCGCGCTGATGGCGATGGACGATCCGGTCGGCGGCGCCGGCGTCACCGTCGTGGAGTTGCGCGTGTGAAGGCCCCGGGGAGCTACCAGGAGCTGGCGGAGCTGCTCCGGAGCCGGTTGCCGAAACTGGTCTCCGGGCAGCTGCGCATCGCGCACCTGCTGCTCGCCGACCCGGAGGGCACGGCCTACCGCGGCATCACCGAGGCCGCGCGGCTGCTGGAGGTGCGCGAGTCGTCGGTGACGCGGTTCGCGAACTCGCTGGGGCTGCCCGGATATCCCGACATCATGGAGCTGTGCCGCGCGTGGGTGGCCGAACAGGCGCAGGTGGCGCGGCGCGCCGAGCACGCCGGTGAGGCGGAACCGGGCGGCCTGCTCTCCGCGACGCTGGAACAGGAACAGACCAACCTGGCGCGCACGTTCGGTCACCTGGAGCGGGCGTCGTGGTTGCGGGCGGTGGAGCTGGTCGCGCGGGCGCCGCGCGTGCATGTGATGGGCCTGCGGGAGTGCCGGCCGGTGGCGGATCTGGCGGCGCAGCGGCTGGGTGAGATCCTGCCCGCGGTGCACCAGCTGGGCGGCGGTTCGCTGCCCGACGAGCTGAAGGAACTGCGCGAGGACGAGCTGCTGGTGGTGTTCTCGGTGCGCCGCTATGCCGCGGACACCGTGCGGGTGGCGGGGTATGCCAAGGAAACCGGGTTGCCGGTGGTGGCGCTGACCGACAACGCCGCGTCGCCGTTGGTGGAGTTCGCGGAGGTGGGGCTGTTCGCGGAGACCAGTGGGGTTTCGCACCGGCGGTCGCTGACCGCGCTGACCGCGCTGACGCAGGCCCTGATCACCGAGGTCGCGATCGAGCTCGGCGACCCGAAGCCGGACCACCGGCTGCTCGACACGCTGCACTTCTACTACTGACAACGAAAAACCGCCCTCCCCGCGCGTGGCGAGGAGGGCGGCTTTCTCAGCGGAACTCAGTACCGCCGGTCGACGACCGTTCCGTTCGGGTACCACTGGATGTAGCCCCACTGGAAGTTGTTCCGCCGTCCACCCGCCGAGGCGAACTCGCCCGTCGTCGGGTAGCCGAGGTACGACTTCTCCCAGCCCAGGGCCGCCCACCGGGCCCGGATCGCGCCGTAGATCTCGTGCGCGCCCGTCGACGGCGAGAAGTAGATCGACCCGTCCTTGCTGAAGTGGTTGTACCGGCCGATCCCGTCCGGCGTGATCAGCTCGTCGGTCACCGGGTAGCCCATCGGCCCGGCCTCCCAGCCGGTCTGCTGCCACACCTGCCGGATCAGGCCCCAGATCGAGTGGGCCCCGTTCGCCGGCGTCCAGTAGATCGACCCGTCCTTGCTGAAGTGGTTGTACCGGCCGATCCCGTCCGGCGTCACCAGCTCATCGGTCGTCGGGTAGCCGAGCGGGCCGGCCTCCCAGCCCTTCTCCGCCCACTTCTCCCGGATCGCACCCCAGATCGCGTGGGTTCCGGTGTTCGGCGAGAAGTAGATCGACGCCGTCAGCGTGCCGGGCGTGCCGATGTAGTGGTTGTACTTGCCCACCCCGTCCGGCGTGGTCAGCTCATCGGTCGTCGGCGCGCCGAAGCGGGTGTGACCGCCCAGCTCCAGGAACTTGCCCAGGATCGCGCCGTGGATCTCGTGCACGCCGGTCTGCGCCGACCAGTACATCCGGCCGTTGGCGTAGACCCGGTAGTTGACGTTGCCGTCCTGCACCTCGGGCGCGGTCGGGGCGCCCAGCAGCGCCCGCACCGCGGGGTCGCTGTTGTAGCGCTGGTCGATGGCCGTCGCGTAGGTCGCGGTCAGCGTCAGATCCGAGGTGACCGTCAACGTGCGCGTCCGGCTGGTCGCCCCGTTCTCCCAGGCGGAGAACTTGGACGCGCCGTCGGACGCGGTCTCCGCGGCCACCACGTCGAGCGTGACGCCCTCGGTCACCAGCGCGCTGTTCACGCCGCCCTCGGACGGGATCTGCAGCGACGCGGGCACGTTCGAGGTCAGCGTGAGCCGGTGCTGACGCGGCCAGGCCGTGTAGCTGGTGCTCGTGGACACGCCCGCGCTGTCGGTGGTCGTCGCCGTCAGGATCATCCGGGAGTCCGGGTGGTCGGTGAACGGGACGCTGAAGGTCGAGCCGCTGGCCCCCACGCCGGGGTGCGAGTGGCAGGTCTCCTCCTCCGGGCAGTGCAGCACGATGCTGGTCCAGTTGACCTGCAGCGCGCCGTCCTCGGCGTCGGTCGCGGTCGCCGACAGCGACACGGACTCACCGATCGCGAAGTTCTTCGCGGCCGGCTCGGTCAGCGTGATCACCGGCGTGTGGTTGGCCGGTGCGACGGTGAACGAGGTGGTCCCGGTCTTGTTGAGCGGGTCGCGCACGGTCAGCGTCGCGGTGAACGGGCCGTCGGCGGTGTAGGTGTGCGTGGTGGTCACGCCGGTGCCGGTCGTGCCGTCGCCGAAGTTCCACGTGTAGGTCAGCGCGTCACCGTCGTAGTCGGTCGACTCGGACGCGTCGAACGTGACGGTGCGGGTCGCCGGGTCGGAGGTGGTGGTCGCCTTCGCCACCGGGGCCGAGTTGCCCGTGACGTAGCTCAGGCGGCGCAGGTTGCCGGTGTAGATGTCGGCGTAGACGATGTCGCCGTTGGGGGCCGCGGCGAACTTGACCGGGCCGCCGATGTCGGTCGCCAGCGGAGGATCCTGCGGCGCCTGGGTCAGCGTGCCCGCGGTGTTCCAGCGCGCGGTCCACAGCTTCTTGCCGACGTAGTCGCCGAAGAAGAACGCACCCTGGTAGTCGGCGGGGTAGCTGGATCCGGTGTAGACGATGCCGGCGGTGATGCTGTTGCCCTGGTTGGAGGCGTCACCGTGGTGGTACTCCCACAGCGGCGCGCTGTTCGTCACCGACGCGCACCCGGGCAGGTCCGCGTAGCCGGGGGTGCGGTGGTTGCCTTCCCAGCACGGCCAGGCGTAGTTGCGGCCCGGCTGCACCAGGTCGAGCTCCTCCCACTCGTTCCAGCCGACGTCACCGACGACGGGCAGGCCGCTGCTGGGGTCGAGCGTGAACCGGAAGGGGCTGCGGAAACCGCTCGCGAACACCTTGCTGCGGGTGGCGGTGGGGTTGGCCGCGTCGTAGTACGGGTTGGTCGACACGCCGCTGCCGTTGGCGTTGATGTGCAGGACCTTGCCCTGGGGGCTGTTGACGTCCAGCGTCTTCAGCGCGTTCTCGTCGACGCGGGTGTAGTCGGCGTTGTCACCGGTGGACACCCACAGCGTGCCGTCGTCGGCCGCGATGAGACCGGTCATCCCGTGCACATCGGACCCGCCGGGCATCTCGAGCAGCGTCTGCTCACCGGTGATGCCGGTCGGCTCGGGGGAACCGGTGACCGTCCACTTCGCCAGGCGCAGCGTGAACGACGTCGCGCCGGGCACCGAGCGGATCAGGTAGATGGCCTTCGACGTGGCGTAGTCGGGCGCCACGGCCACGCTGACGAGGCCCAGGTCACCCTGGTTGCGTACGCTCAGGGTGCGCAGGGTCCGCGTGGTCTTGCCGTCGGTGGAGGTCCAGTTGAGCTTGCCGCCCTTGCCGGTGGTCAGGTAGCTGCCGTCCGGCAGGTAGGCGAAGTCGGTGAGGTCGAACGCGTTCTGACCGGTCGGCTGGTCGAGCAGCACGAAGCCGGGCGGTGGCGCGGCGGCGGCCTGCGGGGCCGAGATCGCCGTGACCAGGCCCAACGTGATCAGTCCCGTCCCGATGAACGCGAGTAAGCGTCTGGCTAACCACCGAGAGTGCATGTATCCCCCTTCCAGGCGTACGACTTCTCTTCGCCTGAAAGGGGGAATTCGTTGCTGACAGTTACCGATCTGTAATGCGAGATCGGCTACACGAACGCGCTCTGGCCGGTGATCGCCTTGCCGACGATCAGGGTGTTCATCTCGCGGGTGCCCTCGAAGGAGTAGATGGCCTCCGCGTCGGCGAAGAACCGCGCCACGTCGTAGTCCAGCACGATCCCGTTGCCGCCGAGCAGCTCACGGCACCAGGCCACCACCTCGCGCATGCGCGCGGTGACGAACGCCTTGGCCAGCGAGGACTGCTCGTCGCGGAAGATCCCGGCGTCCTGCAGCCGGGCGAGCTGGACCAGCATGCCCCACGAGGCGGTGATGTTGCCCAGGCTCTTGACCAGCAGGTCCTGCACGAGCTGGAAGCCGGCGATCGGCTTGCCGAACTGCTCGCGCTCCTTCGCGTACGCGAGTGCGGCCTCGTACGCGCCGATCATCACGCCCAGCGCCTGCCAGGCAACGCCGCCGCGGGTGGCGCGCAGGATCTCGGCGACGTCCCGGAACGAGCGGATGTTCTGCAGCCGGTTCGCCTCCGGCACGCGCACGCCGGTGAGGGTGATCTCGGCGTTCTCCACGATCCGGAACGCGACCTTGTTCTCGATCTTGACCGGTGCGAACCCCTCGGCCGGGGTCTCCACGACGAACCCCTTGACGCGGTTGTCGTCGACGTCGCGGGCCCACACGACGACCAGGTCGGCGAAGGTGGCGTTGCCGATCCAGCGCTTGGCCCCATTGAGCACCCAGGTGTCGCCCTCGCGCTTGGCGGTGGTGCGCATGCCGCCGGCCACGTCCGACCCGCCGAGCGGTTCGGTCATCGCGAACGCGCCGATCTTGTCCATCGCGGCCATGGCAGGCAGCCAGCGGTCGCGCTGTTCCTGGTCGCCGCCGGCGTACACGCTGTACATCGCGAGTCCGTTGTGGACACCGAAGAAGGTCGCCACGGACGCGTCGACGCGCGAGTACTCCGCGGCGAGCATCCCGGTCAGCAGGTGGCTGCCGCGCGGCAGCGGATCGCCGTAGCCCTCGTACGCCACGCCGGCCAGGCCCAGCTCCCGGAACTTGCCGATCAGCTCGCGGGGGAACTCGCCGCGCGCCCAGTACTCGTTGACCAGAGGCTTGACCTCGGCGCGCAGGAAGTCGCGGGCCTTGAGCAGCGTCTTGCGCTCCTCTTCGGACAGCAGGTCCTCGTAGCCGTAGAAATCGGCGCTCATTTCGTGTCTCCTTGTCCGCGGGCGGCGAGGATCGCGAGCTGCTTGCGGTCGCGCTCCGCCGCGAGTTCGGTGTATTCCCGGTCGCCGTAGGCCTTTTCCACGGCTTCGATGACGCGCTCGGTCGCCTCGGGGCTGTCGTCCGGCTGCCCGAGCGTCAGGCGCCGCATCGACGATCCGATGTGCGTGGCCAGGTGCCGGTAGCCGCCCGGCCCGCCGCCGAGGTGCGAGCCGAGGAACGGCCCGACCGCCGCCCAGCGCAGACCGAGCGAGTTGACCACGACCTCGTCCAGCCCGGCCGGATCGACCACACCCTCCTGCACCAGGTGGATCGCCTCGCGCTGCAGGGCGTTCTGCAGCCGGTTGCCCACGAAACCGGGAACTTCCCGGTGCTCGACGACCGGGACGCGGCCCAGGGAGCGGTAGAACTCCACGGCTTTCCGCACGGTTTCCTCGGTCGTGCGCGGGTTGGGGACCACCTCCACCAGCGGCATGACGTGCGGTGGGTTGAACGGGTGTCCAATCAGGACACGCGAGCCGTCGATCCCCGCGGTGAACTCGCTCGACGGGATCGCCGAGGACGAGCTGAGCAGCAGCGCGTGCGCGGGCGCCTCGGCGACGAGCTTGGCGAACAGCTCCCGTTTGAAGTCCAGGCGCTCGGGTCCGTTCTCCTGCACCACGTCCGCGTCGCGCACGGCTTCGCTGACCGAGGCCGCGATGTGAACGTCGAGGTCGCCCACCGCTTCCACGAGGTCCGGGCGCGGGTCGCTGACCCGCACTTCGTGCCCGTGCCCGGCGAACAGCGCGGCCCAGGACAGGCCGATCGTGCCGGCGCCGATCACCGCGATCTTCATGACGCCTCCAGGTAGTCGTGCACCGGGGTGACCGGCGCCAGGGTGAGATCGGTCAGCACGTGGCTCGCCGAGACGACCTCCCGCACGGGCAGATCGGCCAGCGGGGCCAGGACGTGCTCGAACAGCTGCAGCCGCGCGGGCCCGGTCCACGCCTCCTTGACCGTCACGTCGGTGATCCGGGTGCGGACCAGCTCGGCGACGCGTGGACGGCCGTCGTAGCCGGGGACGATCTTGAGCATGAACGTCGGCACGGCGATCTGCTCGCGGGCCTCGCCGGGGTCCAGGCGGTGGTGCTTGTAGCCCATGGTCGCGGTCGCGACCCGCAGCGTGCCGTAGTCCAGCGTGCCCACCAGTGCGCCGTGGTCGACGCACAACCGTGGCGCGCCAACGGTTTTCGGGTAGGCGCTGACCTCGCGGCCGGACGCTGTGGCCGGGAAGTTGTCCAGGTACATCGCGTGCAGGTACTCGCCGCGCTCGTCGCCGAGCCGCACCGGGATCGCCTGCCCGGCCTCGGTGTACGGGCCGTACCCGCTCACGTCGCCCATCCGCATCACCTCGAAGCGCACCAGGGGCTCGTCGACCTCCAGCGGTTCCGGAACGACGGCTCGTAGCGCGTCCCGATCGGTGCGGTAGACGATGTTGAGGTACTCGCGATCGGTGAACCGCGGCACGGTCGGCGCGTAGGCCGGGCTGGTCAGGGGCGTGGTGAGGTGTTGCGCGACCGCGGTGGCCTTCATCGTCCGCTCACCTCGCGCAGGACCTCCTCGGTGTCCGCGCCCGGGACCGACGGCAGGCGGCGGATTTCGGCCGGCGTCTCCGAGAACCGCACCGGGATGCCGGCCGTGCGGATCGCGCCCTCGGTCGGGTGCTCGACCAGCTGGATCAACCCGCCGTCGCGGACGTAGGGGTCCTCCTCGGCCCGGTCGAGTTCCAGCACCGGCGCCATCGGGATGCTGTGCTTCGCGCACACCTCCGCCCACTCCGCGGTGGTCAGCGCCGGAGCGCACTCCTCGATCAGGGCGGCCAGCGCGTCCTTGTCCGCCGCGTCCACGTAGTCGCCGTTCACGCGCGGGTCCTCGGCCAGCTCGGGCCGCCCGGCCGCGGCGAAGAAGTCGCGGAAGTTCCGCGGGTTGTACGGGATCACGCACGCCAGGCCGTCCTTGGTGCGCACCGCGCGGTGACCCTGCCCCATCGACAGCGGGAACCCGGTGGGCGCCGACGGCGGCTCGAACGTGTGCCCGGCGAGGTGCTCGACCAGGTTGAACGCGATCAGCGTGTCCGTCATCGGGACCTCGATGCGCTGGCCCCGCCCGGTCCTGCGCTGGTGCAGCAGCGCGGCGAGCACCGAGTAGGCGATGGTCAGCGCGGACACCTTGTCACCGAGGATCGTCGGCAGGTACACCGGCTTGCCCAGCGCCCGGTTGGCGATGTCGACCAGCCCGGACGCGGCCTGCACGGTCTCGTCGTAGGCGGCGTGGCCGGCGCGGTCGGAGTCGCCGCGGAAACCCTGCGCGTGCGCGTAGACCAGCTTCGGGTTGCGGCGGGACAGCTCGTCGTAGGTCAGGCCCAGCCTGCCGAGCGCGCCGGGCCGCATGTTGGTGATCAGGGCGTCCGCGGTGTCGATCAGCGCGAGCGCCCGCGCCCGCTGCTCGTCGTCCTTGAGGTCGAGGGCCACGCTGCGCTTGTTGCGGTTCACGGCCATCGCCAGCGCGGTCATGCCCGGCGTGGTGCGGTAGTGCCCGTTGCGGGCCGAGTCGCCGGGCGCCTCGATCCGGATGACATCCGCGCCCAGGTCGCCGAGGATCTGCGCGGCGTAGGGGCCCATCACCACCGTGGAGAGGTCGATGACCCGGATCCCGTCGAGTGGACCACTCATTCCTGCTCCTCGTTCTCGTCCTCACCTGACAATTCGACGGTAGGCCGGAAAACGCGGAAAGGGAATGATCAATGCGCGAACATTGGTATGACCACAGCGGTCATACCAATTGCCGGAAAACCTCCCTGGCGTCCGCGACGAGCCCGGTCAGCTCGGCGCCGTCGCACGCCCGGTCACGCCGCCAGATCAGGCCGGTCCGCAGCTCGGGGTGGAAATCCGTGATCGGGAGCACGGCCACGTTCTCGACGCTGTAGTTGCGCATCGGGCTGCGCGGGTCGAGCATCGAGACGGTGAACCCGAGCCCGCTCGCGACGATCTCGGCGACCCCGGAATAGTCCGTCTGCGGCGGTTTGAGGCGTTTCTTCACACCTGCCGCGCGCAATTCCTGGTCCAGTTGTTCGAAATACAACGGTTGCGCTTCCGGTGGCACCGGCACGTACGGCAGGTCCGCGAGGTCGGTGAGGCTCAGCGAGTCGCGGCCGGCGAACCGGTGGTCGGGCACGACGGCGCCCAGCGGTTCCGACAGCACCCGCACGACCTCCAGCGCGGGGTCGCTCACCGGCAGCCGGACCAGCGCGAGGCTCAGCCGGCCGTCGTGCACCGCCTCGATCAGATCGCTGGTGCGGCCGGGCCAGCGTTTGAGGTCGAACCGGTCGCGGCAGCGTTCCTCCAGCTCCTGCACGCGGGCCCGCAGATCGGGGTGCAGCCCGGCGGGCACCCCGATGAGCGCCATCCGGTGCCGGGGCCCGATGGCCTCGCGCAGGCGCCACGGAATCGCGTTGAAGTGTTCCAGGGCTTCGCGTGCCAGCGGGAGGAGCGCGGCGCCGGCGTCGGTCAGCTCGACGCTGTGCGTGCTGCGCCGGAACAGCTGGTGCCCGAGCTCGTGTTCGAGGTCCTTGATGCGCTGGCTCAGCGGGGACGCGGCCATGTGGAGCTTGCGGGCGGCCTGCGAGAAGTTCAGCTCCTCGGCCACCACGACGAAGTAGCGCAGGTGAAAGATCTCCACCCGGCCGAGCTTACGGGCGGCAGAGGATGATCAGGATGCAGCTCGGGGGCGTGCGCGACGGGGTGGTGGTGGTCGTGGTGTCACCGCCGGGCGCGGTGCCGGTCTGGCTCGGGCCGGTCTGCCCGGGCGGCGACCCCGGATCGGTGCTCGAGGCCGGCGGCTGGTTGGAGTCGGTCACCGTCACCGTTTCGGTGGAGGTGCTGGTGCGCGGTTTCGTGGACCACGGGATGCCGTTGCCGGGTGCGTCGGCGTCGGTGGCCTGGTTGGTGACCACGACGCGGGACGAGCTGTTGGTGCGCTCGGTGGTGTGCGGGTTCTCCGGGACGCCACCGCCGGCGAGGCCACCGGTCGGCCCGGACGGGAGGCTGAACAACGCGGCGTCGTCGGTGGGCTGGGTGTCCGCGCCGACCTTGACCAGGATCGCGGCGAGCCCGCACCCCAGGACGACGGCCAGCATCACGGCCACCACCTGGAACCGGGATCTCGGCGCGCGCGGCTGTTCCGTCCAGCCCTCGCGCTCGAGCAGTTCGGCCACCGACACTTCGTCGTTCACCGGACCCACCTTTCGAGACGCGAAGGCATACCGACAGTTGCGCGCATTTGTACCGCAACCGGGTGATGCCGATACACGCGGGGCGGGAAAACGGCGTCCAAATTACGGTCAGTGTTGGGAAATCGCTCCAAGCAACTTCCGTACCCCATCAATCGCACGTTCGAAGGGTTCCGCGGAACTGGCCGCCCGAGCGAGCACGTAGCCGCCCTGGACGACCGCGGCGAGGGTAACCGCGGTGGCGTCCGGATCCAGATCGGCGGGCAGTTCGTTGCGTGCGACGCCGTCGGCGAGGACCTCGGCGAGCCGGCGCCGGAGCCAGTCGAAGGTCTCGTGCACCGGCTGCCGCAGGTCCTCGCTGGCGACGATGTCCGGGTCCTGGGCCAGCCGCCCGACCGGGCACCCGCGCAGGACGTCCCGCTCACGCAGGAGGTACTTCTCGATCCGGTCGAGCGCGGTGCCACCACCGGCGAGCAGGGCCTCGGTCTCGGCACGCAACTCCTCGGCGGTGCGGCGGATGGCGGCGAGCGCGAGGGCCGGTTTGCCGCTGAAGTGGTGGTACATGCTGCCCTGGCCGGCCTGCGCGCGCTGCTGGATGGCCTTCGGGCTGGTGCCGACGTAGCCGCGGTCCCGCAGCAGCTCCTGCGTGCTGCGGATCAGCCGCTCCGAGGTGTCCACGGCTCCACTGTACCTACCGGTAGATCGCGTCAGAGCAGCTCGGGAGCGTGCTCGCGCACCGCCGCCAGCACCTCGTCCACGCTGGGGTTCACCATGGCCGTCGGGCCGACGAAGACCGTGGGCACCGTCTCGTTGCCGTTCGCGGCCTCGCGGACCCGTTCGGCCGCTCCCGGCTCCTCCCAGATGTTCACCTCGGTGAACGGCAGGCCGGCCCGCTCCAGGCCGGCCCGCAACGCCATGCAGAAGCCGCAGCCGGGGCGCCAGTAGAACTCCACGGGAGTGCTCATGCGTTCAGGTTAGCCATCACGGGATGACTTTACGCTTGCGCAGCTCGTCGAAGATCGACAGGAACATCTCCTCGGTGTCGACGAACTCGTGGAACCCGAACCGGCGAGCCTTCGACCCGTCCGCGATCACGTCGTAGTCCCAGCCGAAGACGAAGTCGCCGAAGCGCCACGAGGACACCTCGCCGAACGACGGCTCCAGCCCGTACCGCTCACGCATCGCGTTCCACAGCGGCTCCTTGTCCGCCATGACCGTCTCCAGCGACATCTGCAGCGGCGGCGCCACTTCCAGGTCGAACCACCGGGCCAGCTTCGGCCACAGCTCGTGCCACCGGAACAGGTCGCCGTTGTTGATGTTGAACGCCTGGTTGCCGCAGCGCTCGTCGGTCGCCGCCCACACGGTCGCCTTCGCGAGCAGCCCGGCGTCGGTCATCTCCAGCAGCGACGTGTACGCACCGGGCTTGCCCGGGAACCGCAGCGGTACGCCGAGTTCCTTCGAGATCGAGGCGTACACCGCGATCACGGTCGCCAGGTTCATCGGGTTGCCGAGCGCGAACCCGCACACCACCGACGGCCGCAGCGCCGACCACGTCCACGCCTTGCCCCGTTGCCGCTGCTCCAGGAAGTTCTGCTGGTCCACATTGAACTCCGGCGGCAGGTGCCCGGCGTCGTCCTCGCGGGCCGGCGTCTTGAACGGGCCGAGGTGCGCGCCGTAGACCTTGTAGCCCTGCATGAGGCTGATGTGCCGCAACCCGCGGGCGACCGGCTCGATCGCGTCCACGAGGTTGACCAGCATCCCGACGTTCGGCCCGACCAGCTCGGCCCACGTCGGCTTGTCCTGGTAGGCCGCGTAGAAGACGTGCGTCACATCGGTCAGCCCGCCGAGCTTGTCCCGGGCGTCGGCCGGGTCCAGCAGGTCGACCGCGACGTGGCGGACGCGCCCGCGGCCCGTCCCGCCGCGCCGGGACAGCCCGATCACCTCCCAGTCCCCGAGCGAGACCAGGTGGTCGACGAGGTTGCGGCCGATGACCCCGTTCGCCCCGGCGACCAGGGCGACTTTGCGTTCCGTGCTCATGAGCCCAGGTTCCGCCGCCGCGAGCGATAAGTCCAAGTCCCGTTGGTACCGGGACCCATGAACGCTCTTTATGCGCCCCAGGTGCGTCCGGTGATCCGCTCGTAGACCTCGATGTAGCGGGCGCGGGTGGTGGCCACCACGTCGGCCGGGATCTCCGGCGCGGGCGGCGTCTTGTCCCAGCCGGTGCCGCTGACCCAGTCACGCACGTACTGCTTGTCGAACGAGAACTGCGGGCGGCCCGGCTGCCACCGGTCGGCCGGCCAGAACCGCGACGAGTCGGACGTCAGGACCTCGTCGCCGAGGGTCAGCACGCCGTCGGCGTCCCAGCCGAACTCGACCTTGGTGTCCGCGACGATGATCCCGTTCGCGGCGGCCCGCTCGGCGCCCGCGCGGTAGATCGCCAGGGTCAGCTCCCGCAGGCGCTCCGCGGTCTCGCGGCCCTCCTGCGCGATCACGTCGTCGAAGGTGATGAACTCGTCGTGGCCCTCGGTCGCCTTGGTGGTCGGCGTGAAGATCGGCTCCGGCAGCTTGCTGCCCTCGACCAGGCCCGGCGGCAGTGCGACGCCGGACACGGTGCCCTGCTTCTGGTACTCCTTCAGGCCGAGGCCGGTCAGGTAGCCGCGCGCGATGCACTCGACCTGCACCATCTTCAGCGGCTTGACGCGGATCGCGCGGGCGGCGAACTCCTCGGGCACGTCGGTGGACACGACGTGGTTCGGCACGATCTCCGCGAGGTGCTCGAACCACCACAGCGACAGCTGGGTGAGCAGCTTGCCCTTGTCCGGGATCGGAGTGGGCATCACCACGTCGTAGAGCGAGATGCGGTCGGATGCGACGAGCAGGATGTCGTCCCCGTCGGAGTACAGCTCCCGGACCTTGCCCGCGTAGATGTGCTTCATCGTCCCGTCCCGTGTCGCCGGATTTCGCCGCGCCCATCCTACGGTGCTGCTCAGCGAGCATTGACCTCGACATTACTAGAGGTTCTAGCTTCGGGATCATGGAACGGATTCCCTGGCCCGTGTGGCGGATCTCCCTGGTGATCGTCTTCGGCGCCTTCGTCGGCATGCTGGACTCGTCACTGGTCAACGTCGGTCTCGACCGCATCGGCACGGACCTGGGCGCCTCGCTCGGCGAGGTGCAGTGGGTGACGACCGCCTACCTGATCGCGCTCGCCGTGTCGCTGCCGCTGTGCGGGTGGCTCGGCCGCCGCATCGGTGTCGGGCGGCTGTGGCTGGGCGCTTTCGCGGCGTTCACCGTCGCGTCCGGGCTGTGCGCGCTGGCCGGCGACATCGGGTGGCTCGTCGCGCTGCGCGTCGTGCAGGGCCTGGCCGCCGGGCTGCTGACCCCGGCCGGGCAGACGATCCTCGGCCAGGCGGTCGGCCCCGCGCGGCTCGGGCGCGTGATGAGCATCCTCGGCATCGCGGTGAGCAGCGCGCCCGCGATCGGACCGACCGTCGGCGGGGTGCTGCTGGACTCGCTGTCCTGGGAGTGGCTGTTCCTGATCAACCTGCCGATCGGCGCGATCGGGGTGGCGCTCGGGCTGAAGTACGTGCCGCGCGGTGAGCCGGGTGGCGCCGGACGGCTGGACTGGACCGGGTTCGCGCTGGTCGGGCTCGGGTTGCCGCTGTTCGTCTACGCGCTCACCGCGGTCGGTGAGGGCGGCGGCGGGATCGGCCCGTCGGTGCTGGTGGCGCTGGCGCTCGGCGCGGCCGGGCTGGTGGTGTTCGCGCTGCGGTCGTGGCGGCGGGAGCGGCCGCTGCTGGACCTGCGGCTGTTCGGCAACCCGGTGTTCGCGGCGGGCACGGTGTCCAGCCTGTTCATCGGCGCCGCGATGTTCGGGGCGATGCTGCTGTTCCCGCTGTACTTCCAGATCCTGCGCGGCGCCGACGTGGTGACGACCGGGCTGTCGCTGTTGTCGCTCGGCCTGGGCACGATGGTGGTGCTGCCGCTGGCCGGGTGGCTGACCGACCGGTACGGCGGCGGGATCGTCGCGCTCGCCGGCGGGGTGTTCACCGTGCTCACCACGGCGCCGTTCGCCGTCCTCGGCGCGGACGCGGACCCGGTGCTGCTGCAGGTGCTGCTGTTCCTGCGCGGGATGGCGCTGGCGCTGTCGGCGTCGCCGGCCGGGACCGCCGCGTTCACCGCGGTGCGGCGCGAGCAGCTGCCGGACGCGACGACGATGCTGAACATCCTGATGCGGGTCGGCGGCGCGGTCGGCGGCGCGATGTCCGCGATCGTGCTGTCCCGGTTGCTGCCCACCGGCGCCGAGCACGCCTTCCAGGTCGCGTTCTGGTGGCTGACCGGCGCTTCGGTGATCGCGCTGGGTGCCGCGTGGTGGCTGTGGCGAGCGCAGCAGCATGAGCGGGTCCGCGCGGTTCCGGTCGCGGCATAAGCTTCGTTCATGACCCTGCGCCAGCTGGAGTACCTGGTGACCATCGTCGACGCGGGCTCGTTCACGCGGGCGGCCGAGCTGCTGCACGTGACGCAGCCCGCGTTGTCGCACCAGGTGCGGGCGCTGGAGCGGGCGACCGGCGGACCGCTGCTGGAACGGCTGCCGCGGTCGGTGCGGCTGACGCCGATGGGCCGGGCGATGCTGCCGCACGCGCGGGCCACGCTGGCGGCGGCGCGGAAGTCGGTGGCCGCCGCGCGGCAGGCGGCCGGGCTGCAGTGCGGCGAGATCATGGTCGCGACGGTGTACTCGGTGAGCCTGGGCGTGCTGCCCCCGGTGCTCAAGGCGTGGCGGCGGGCCCATCCGGAGGTGCACGTGCGGCTGTTCGAGCACCGGCACGCCGACGAACTGGCCGCCGCCATGGCCCAGGGGCAGGCGGATCTCGCCGTCGGGCCGCCACCGTCCGATTGGGACGGTCCGGTGCACCCGCTGGGCGAGGAGGAGTTCGTCGTCGTGGTGCCGCCGGACGATCCGGCCGCGGACGGCACGCGGGTGCGCCTCGCGGACCTCGCCGAGCGGGAATGGGTGCACTACGCGCCCGGCAACGGGCTCGCCGATCTGCTGGACCAGGCCTGCGCGACGGCGTGGTCCCAGCCGCGCGCCGCGGTGCGGACCGAACAGACGGCCGCGGCGCCGTCGCTGGCCGCGGCCGGTCTGGGTCCGGCGCTGGTGCCGGCGAACGTGCTGCCGCCCCGGTTCGCCGGGCACCTGCTGCGCCCGGACCCGCCGGTGCGACGCCGATTGGCGGCGTACACGCGCCCGGGTGGCGATCCCGTTTCCGCGGCGTTCACCGAAATCCTCCGCCGCAAGGCCGTTCTGGTGCCGGGCCACGTGCAGCGGTGCCTGAATTGACCCGGCTGTTCCCTGCCGATCGGCTATATTCCAGCCTCTGCCGACCAACTGGGAGGGTCCATGCGGGAGAGCCACCGGCTGTCCGATGACCAGCTCCGGGCCTGGGTGCAGTACCTGGGCGCGCAGACCCTCGTGCAACGCGCGCTCGAACGGCACCTGCACGAGGCAGCGGGCATTTCCCATGCGGAGTACGAAATCCTCACCAGGCTGGACGGCGCGCCGGACCGCCGGATGCGCATGGGCGAGCTGGCCGCCGTGCTGTTCTCGCCGGGCAGCAGGCTGAACTACCGGATCACCCGGCTGGCCGGCCTCGGCTGGGTCCGCCGCGAACAACACCCGACGGACCGCCGCGGCCTGTACGCCGTGCTGACCGCGGAGGGAGCCGATTTCCTCCACCGCGTGACGCCCGGATACCGCCAGGCCGTGCACGATTCCGTGGTGGCCCCCCTGAGCGACGACGAGTTCGCCGAGCTGGGCCGGATCAGCCGGAAGCTGTTCCAGCACCACCTCGGCCGCGGGGATTAGGGCACCAGGACCAGACGCCCCCGCAGCCCGCCGTCCCGCAGCCGCGCCGCCGCTTTCGCCGCGTCGGCCAGGGGGAGGGTGCCGGCCACCGCCACGTCAGGTGCCCGGCCGCGGCCAGCCGGGACAGCCCGGTGAGGGCCACACCGTCGGCCTTGATCCGCACCGGGCGGATCCGGATGCCCCGGTAGTTGTCCGGCCCGTTGCCGATCACCGCCACGAACGCGCCGCCGTCCTTGACCGCGTCCAGCGCCGGATAGCCCAGCACGGCCGCGTCGATCGCGCCGTCGACCCCGCCCGGCACCCGCTTGCGCACCCCCTCGGCGAGGTTCTCTCCTCGTCGCGCGCGCTCGCGGCCGCGACCACCCGGAGCCCGCGTAGCGCGGCGAGTTCGACCGCGAACCCGCCGGCCGCGCCGGTCACCAGGAGGGTCCGCCCCGTCCGGTGCCGGTGCGACGGCGTCCGCGTCGAGGACGATGTGCTCCGCCCACGCGCCGAGCGGGCCGGCCGGCCTGGTCCGCAGCCCGATCACCGCGTCCCCGGGCGCGAACGCCACCCCGGCGCCGGCCTCGTCGACCACGCCGGCCACGCCCGTCCGGGCGAACAGCCCGGCCGCCGACACCCGGATCACCGCACGCATTCTTCGTCTCCTCCGGAATGAATCGATGGCGCCTGCAGTCGTTCAGAACCGGAGGTGCCGCAACGCGCATCCCACGGTCGAGGAGATCGAGCAGGCGCGCGCCGCCTACGACGGCTGAGGCGGCCTTGCCAGGAAGTCCGCGAGGACGGAGTTGAACTCGGCGGCGCGTTCCAGGCGAGGACCAGTGCGCGGATCCGCTCCGGGAAGAGGTGGTGCCACTCCATCACGATCTGCCCGCCCATCGACAGCCCGCCGAGGACGAATCCGCAGTGGAGGCCAGCGCCCGTGGCGCGACCATTGGGGCGCCGGTGTGGTTCCGCGGTTGACCACCAATTCCGTTCTCCCCGCCGCCGTCGCCCGGGCGCAGTGCTAGCACTGCTAGACGAACGAGCGGTAGAAATGCTAGCGTTGCCATGTTGCCTATCAACGCTAGCATTCCAGGAGAGAGATCCCCATGCTCAACGCACTCGAGGTGTTCACGACCGTCGTCGTCGGCGTGATGGTGGGGGTGGAGTTCTCTGTCGCCTTCGTCATCAACCGCATCCTCGACCACCTGCCGGACGACAGCGCCCTGCGCGGCCGCGCCTACGGCGGCCGGATGCTCGGCGCCGTGATGCCGGTCTGGTACATCACCTCGGTCGTCCTGGTCGCGATCTGGGCGATCGCCGGGTGGCAGCACGGCACCGGTCTCGTGGTCACCGCCGGCGCGCTGCTGATGGTCAGCGTGCTCATGTCGGTCCTGCTGCTCGTCCCGATCAACAACCGCAGCAAGACGTGGACCCCCGAGAACCGGCCCGCGGACTGGAAGCAGCAGGCGAACCGGTGGGACCGCTTCCACTACGGCCGCGTCGCCGTCATCATCGCCGCCTTCGTCCTGCTGGCCGCGGCGCTCGGTTCCTAGGACGCCTGAGGCAGCGTCGCCAGGAAGTCCGCGAGGACGGAGTTGAACTCCACGGTGCGTTCCAGGTTGGGCATGTGCGCCGCGCCCGTGATGACCGCCAGTTCGGCGCCGGGGACGTGCGCGTGCAGGAATTCGGCCTCGGCGACCGGGGTGTACTCGTCCTGGTCGCCGACGACGACCAGTGTCGGCCCGCGGATCCCGGCCAGCGTCGGCACGTAGTCCGGGCGCTCGGCCCGGCCCCGCAGCGCCGCCGCCGCGCCCTCCGGCGAGGTCGAGCGCATCATGCGGTGGACGTGCTCGGCGAGGTCCGGCATCGCGGCGACGTTGGCGGGCGCGACCATCTTCGTGAGGACCTCGTCGGCGTACGGGCGGAGCCCTTCTCGGAGCAATCGCTCGGCCATCTCGGTGCGATTGCGCTTGCCCGCCTCGGTCTCGGCGCGGGGCGAGGTGTCGGCGAGGACCAGTGCGCGGATCCGCTCCGGGAAGAGGCGGTGGCACTCCATCACGATCTGCCCGCCCATCGACAGCCCGCCGAGGACGAACTCGCCGACGTCCAGCCGGTCCAGCAGCGTTTCCAGGTCGCGGGCGAACACCGTGAGCGGCGTCTTGCCGGGCACCACCGTCGTTTCGCCGTACCCGCGGAGGTCGGGCACGATGACGCGCCAGCCGCGCTCGCTGAAGTGGTCCAGCTGCGGCCGCCACATCGAGCGGTCGAACGGGTGGCCGTGGACCAGGACCAGCGCGGGGCCCGAGCCCTTGTCGTCGAAGGCGATGTCGATCGTCATGCCCCGACCGTAGATCCGGTGATATGCTCGGTGCAATACCAATATTGCTCTCGGTGCAATGTGGGGTGTGGATGGACTACCGGACGATCGCGGACTCGGTCGCCGCCGACGTCGCCGCCGGGCGGCTCCGCCCGGGTGACCAGCTGCCGCCGCAGCGCCGGTTCGCCCGGCAGCGCGGGATCGCGGTCTCCACCGCGGCCCGGGTGTACGGCGAGCTCGTCCGGCGCGGGCTGGCGGTCGGCGAGACCGGGCGGGGCACGTACATCCGCGCCGCGCCGAAGCCGGAGTCCGCGCTGGCCGAACCCGCGGGCGCGACGGTGGACCTGGAGCTGAACTTCCCGGTCCTGCCGGAACAACCCGGGTTGATCGTCGCGAGCCTCGGCCCGGTGCTGCGACCGGACCTGCTGGTCCAGGGGCTGGGGCCGTCCGTCGTGACCGGGACCGCCGAAGCGCGCGCGGAGGCCGCGCGGGTGCTGGCACGGGGCGAGTGGGCGCCGGACGCGGGGGATGTGGTGTTCACCGGCAACGGCCGCCAGGCGATCGCCGCCGCGATGGCCGCGCTGGTCCCGGCGGGCGAGCGGCTGGGGGTCGAGGCACTGACGTACCCGGTGGTGAAGGGCATCGCGGCGCGGCTCGGGGTCACGCTGGTGCCGCTGGAGATGGACTCGTCCGGTGTGGTGCCGGACCTGCCGCCGCGGTTGCGGGCGGTCTACCTGCAGCCGGTGCTGCACAACCCGCTGGGCGTGACGATGCCCGCGGCGCGGCGGGCCGAGCTGGCCGAGGCGGTGCGGGAGCGGGACCTGCCGGTGATCGACGACGGCATCAACGGCTTCCTGCGGCCGGACGTCGCGCCCCTGGCGGAGCTCGCGCCGGAGCGGACGATCGTGCTGGACAGCCTCTCGAAGCGGCTCGCGCCCGGGATGACGCTGGGTTTCGCGGTGGCGCCACCGGTTCTGCGTGATCGGCTGGCTGCCGCGGTGCGGTCGGGCGGCTGGGCGGCCGCGCAGTTCCCGCTGACGGTGGCGACGCGCCTGATGGCGGACGGCACGCTGGCGAAGATCGAGGCCGCCAAGCGCGACGACGCGATGGCGCGGCAGGAGCTGGTCCGCACGCGGCTGGCGGGCTTCTCGGTGCGGGCGGATCCGCGGGCCTACCACTGCTGGTGGCAGCTACCGGAGCCGTGGCGGGCGGAAACCTTCGTGGCGGCAGCCGCGCGGCGCGGCATCGCGGTCACCCCGGCCGCGGCGTTCGCCGTAACCCCCGGCCGAGCCCCCACCGCCGTGCGGCTCGCACTGGCCTCCCCGAGGCTCGACGTGCTGGCCGGGGCGCTGGACACGCTGGCCGCACTGGCGCGAAGCAGCCCGGAGGACAGCGGAATCGAGTGACGCCGGGCGCTGGCCGCGCACTCACCGCGGGGAGCGCCGGGGCCAGCCACCCGCCGTCTGTGTCCGCTCACCCCCGGTTCAGGGGATGGTCGCCCCGGGCCAAGGCGGTCACGGGGGCAACCTCTCCTCGTCCGGCCATCCGCCCCCGCCGGTCATCGCCTTCCCTGCCGCGGGCACCAGGATCGAGTGAATTCTCGCCGCGCGGGACGGCCCCGCCGAGCCTAGGTTCGGGCCATGACCAGCGAACACAGCGGCCCGCGCGGCCTCGCCGGTGATCTGCGGGACGCGATCGCCCCGCGGACCGTTCTGCTCGTCCTCGGGGTGCTGCTCCTGCAGCTCGGCTTCATCCTGTCCTACGTCGGCGCCTTCCACAGCCCCACGCCGCACCGGATCGCCGTCGCCGTCGTCGGTCCACAAGAGACGGTCGACCGGATCAACGCCATCGACGGCACCCCGATCGAGGCGTCGCCGAGCCCCGACCCGGCCGACGCGCGCCAACGGGTGCTCGACCGCGACGTCGAGGCGGCTTACCTCATCGACACCGCGGGCACCACCGACACCCTCCTGGTCGCGACCGCCGCGGGCCCCGCCCTCGCCACCGCCGTCGAGCAGGTCTTCACCCAGCTCGACGCCGCGCAGAACCGCACCCTCACCGTCACCGACCTCGTCCCACCACAGCCCGGCGACGCGCGTGGGCTGACCGCGTTCTACGCCGTCGTCGGCTGGCTCGTCGGCGGCTACCTCGCCGCCGCCGCGCTCGGCATCGCGAAGGGCGCCCGGCCGGCGACCCTGCGCCGCACGGCGATCCGCCTCGCCGCGATGGTGCCCTACGCGATCGTGTCCGGCCTGGGTGGCGCGCTGGTCGTCGACCAGGTCCTCGGCGCGCTGACCGGGCACTTCCTGTCCCTGTGGTGGATCGGCGCGGCCCTCACCTTCGCCGCGGCGACCGTGACGATGGCCTTCCAGGTGCTGTTCGGCGTCATCGGCGTCGGCATCACCGTGCTGATCTTCGTGATCCTCGGCAACCCGAGCGCGGGCGGCGCCTACCAGACCGAACTGCTGCCGCCGTTCTGGCGCGCGATCGGCGACTGGTTGCCGAACGGCGCCGGCACCGAGGCGATCCGCGACGAGGTCTACTTCGCCGGCAACGCGACCGGCGGGCCGATCGTGGTGCTGGTGGTCTGGGGCGTCGCCGGGCTCGTGGTGACCCTGCTCGCCTCGGCGTTCCGGATTCGCCGGGAAAATGCCGCGAATTCCATTACCCTGACCGGATGAAGGAACGCCCGCTGCCCAGTGGCGCCGAAGCCCAGGCCATGATCGCCGAGGCGCGCAAGGCGCTGTGGGTCATGGTCGGGTTCCTCGCCGTCATCTGGATCGTGCAGATCGTCAACTGGGCCACCGACTACGCGCTCAGCTTCGACTTCGGCATCCGCGCCCGCGAGCTGAGTTCGCTGCCCGAGGCGCTGACGGCCCCGTTCCTGCACTTCAGCTGGGGACACATCGAGAGCAATTCCGGGCCGCTGTTCATCTTCGGGTTCCTCGCCGCCTACCGCGGGGTGCGGAAGTTCTTCGGTGTCACGGCGCTGATCGTGATCGGCAGCGGGCTCGGCGTGTGGCTGGTGTCGCCGGCGAACGGGGTGACCGCCGGCGCGAGCGGTGTCGTGCTGGGATATTTCGGCTACATCATCGTGCGGGGACTGTTCGACCGGCGGCCGATCGACCTCGTCATCGGGCTGGTGATGGCGTTGTGCTTCGCCTACCAGTTCACCGCGCTGCTGCCCGCCGAGGAGGGCATCAGCTGGCAGGGGCACCTGTTCGGGTTCGGTTCGGGCGTGATCGGCGGCTGGGTGTTCCGGGAGCGGCGGCGCAAGCAGGTCGAGCCCGCGCCGGCGGACCCGACGGTCATGCTGGATCCGCCGAAACAGCCCTGATCCCGGCGAACAGGTCGTCCTCGGGCGGGTCGGCCGGGACCAGCGAGCGGGCCAGCACGTAGTCCTCGGTGGGCCACACCTCGCGTTCGACGTCGCGCGGGTGGCGCAGGAAGCCGTGGGCGGGGTCGACCTGGGTTTCGTGGGCGAGCAGGGCGCGGTCGCGGACGTCGAAGTAGTCCGCGCAGTGGATTCGCGTGGTGATCGGGATTTCGGTGTCCGGCAGTTCGGCCAGGACCTCGCCCATGGCGGAGTCGAGGCCGCGTGCGGTGAGCGCGTCGTGCATGGCCTGGAACCACTGGCGGCTCAGGGTGGCGAGGTAGTAGAGCTTCGCGATCTGCCAGGGCGTGCCGGTGACGGCGTCGAACGCGGTGACGGCGACCTCGTGGGTGCGGATGTGGTCCGGGTGCGGGTAGCCGCCGGTCTCGTCGTAGGTGACGAGCACGTCCGGGCGGAACTCGCGGATGACCTCGACGAGCCTGTGCACGGCGGTGCCGAGGGGTTGCCGGGCGAAGCTGTCCGCGGGCGGGTCGTCGGTCAGGCCGGAGTCGCGGAAGCCGAGGAACCGTTGCCGCACACCGAGGATCTCGCGCGCGCGGGCCATTTCCCGGCGGCGGATCTCGGGCAGGTTGGCGCGGATCTCGGGGGTGTTCAGGCGCGGGTTGAGGACGTCGCCGCGCTCGCCGCCGGTGCAGGTGACGACCAGGACGTCGGCTCCTTCCGCGGCGTAGCGCGCCAGCGTGGCGGCGCCCTTGCTGGACTCGTCGTCGGGGTGGGCGTGGACGGCCATCAGCCGCATCGGTGCCTCCTGCGCTTTGGTTAGGTTCGACCTAATTTTAGGTCAAACCTAATCAGTTGGCTAGGGTGGGGTGCATGGAGCGCGGGTTGAGGAAGCAGCGGACGCGGCAGGCGATCTCGGACGTGGCCACGCGGTTGTTCATCTCGCGGGGCTTCGAGGAGGTGACGATCGCGCAGGTCGCGGAGGCGGCGCAGGTGGCGAAGATGACGGTGACCAACCACTTTCCGCGCAAGGAGGACCTGGTCTTCGACGTGCACGAGTCGTTCGTGGCGAGCCTGGCGGAGGTCCGGGGCCGGCCGCTGGTCGCCGCGTTCCGGCGGGCCTGGCGAGCGGGCCTCGAGCGGCGGGATGCGCTGCTGGGTTTTTCGGGGCCGGAGTTCGCCCGGATGATCGTCGAGAGCCCGACGCTGCTCGCCCGTCTGCGGGAGCTGCACGAGGAGCGGGAGAAAGCGCTGGCCGCATCGCTCCTCGACGAGCTGGACAGCGATACGGCGCGCGCGGTCGCCGCCCAGATCGGGAGCGTGGCGCGCCTACTCTTCGACGAGGTCCTGCGGCGTATCGCCGATGGTGAGCCGGAGGCCGAGGTCGCGGCGGCGGTGGGGCGCGCCGGAGAGCGGATGTTCGACCTACTGGAGTCCGGCCTGGGGTCGATTTAGGTTCTTGTGCGTACCGGCGGGGCGACTGAATGGTCCGTTCATGAGGCGGTGAGTGGGCCGGCGGCGGGGCGATGAATGGTCCGTTCATGTGTGCGCGAGTGGGCCGATGGTGGGGCGATGAACGGTCCGTTCACGAGGCGGCGAGTGAGCGGTGAGGGGACGATGAACGGTCCGTTCATGAAGCGGCGAGTGGCCCAGCAATGCCTTGGTGACCGTCCCGTTGGTGTGTTAGCGAGTGGGCCAACGATGGCCCGATGAATGGCCCGTTCATGAGGCGGCGAGTGGGCCGGCGGCGGGGCGATGAATGGTCCGTTCATGTGTTCGCGAGTGGGGCGAGTGGTGGCGCCGTGAATGGCCCATTCATATGTTCGCGAGTGGGGCGAGTGGTGGCGCCGTGAATGGCCCATTCATAACGGGAGTGGTGGGACCGCTCGTGGGGCGATGAACGGTCCGTTCATGCCTTCAGCCTTCATGACTGGGCCAGTAGTGGATCGATGAACGGTCCGTTCATGAGTTGGGTGAGCGGGTGGGCCAATGGCGGCGCGATGAAGGGTCCATTCATGTCTTGGCGAGTGGCCCGGTGGTGGCTAGGCAAGGGGACTGTTCGGGCGGCGGTGAGTGGGCCAACGGTGGCCCGATGAACGGTCCATTCATGCCTTGGTGAGCGGGCCCGGTCGTGGCCTGGTGATTGGCCTGTTCGCGCGGTCGTGAGTGGGCCAGTGGTGGTGCGATGAAGGGACCGTTCGTGTATTCGCGAGTGGGTCAACGGACCTCCGATGAACGGTCCATTCACGCCGCGACGAAGGTCCCAGTCATATCGCGATGAATGGTCCGTTCACGCCCAGCTGGGCGCCGAACAAACCCCACTCACCCCCCAGCAGCCTCCGCCGCCCGGGCCAGCAGTACCTCCCGCTCCCGGGTGTTGCGCGTCAGCGCAGCCGCCCGTTCGAACTCCGCCCGTGCCTCCTCCCGCCGACCGACCTTCGCGAGCAGGTCGCCCCGTACCGTCGGCAACAGGTGGTACCGCGCCATCGCCGGCAGCTCCGCCAGCGCGTCCACCAACGGCAGCGCCGCCTCCGGGCCGGCCGCCATCGACACCGCCACCGCCCGGTTCAGCTCCACCACCGGCGACGGCGCCACCTCCGCCAGCTCCCCGTACAGCGCCGCGATCCGCGCCCAGTCGGTGTCCTCCGGCGTCCCCGCCCGGGCGTGGCACGCCGCGATCGCCGCCTGCAGCACGTACGGCCCGCGCACCTCCGACAACTTCTCGGCCCGCTCCAGGGCAGCCAACCCGTGCCCGATCAGCAACCGGTCCCACCTCGCGCGGTTCTGGTCCAGCAACAGGATCGGCTCACCGTCCGCCGTCACCCGCGCCCGGGACCGCGAAGCCTGCAACTCCATCAGCGCCACCAACCCGAACACCTCGGGCTCCTGCGGCGCCAGCCCGGCCAGGATCCGCCCCAGCCGCATCGCGTCGGCGCACAACTGCGGCCTCATCCAGTCGTCACCGGCCGTCGCGGAGTAGCCCTCGTTGAAGATCAGGTACACGACCTCCAGCACGGACCCCAACCGCTCCGCCAGCTCCGGCCCGGCCGGCACCTCGAACGGCACCTTCTTCTGCGCCAGCGTCCGCTTCGCCCGCACGATCCGCTGCGCCACCGTCGCCTCCGGCACCAGGAACGCGCGCGCGATCTCCTCGGTCGTCAGCCCGCCCAGCAGCCGCAACGTCAGCGCCACCCGCGCCTCCGTCTTCAGCACCGGGTGGCACGCCGTGAAGATCAACCGCAGCAGGTCGTCGGGCACCTCGTCCGGCTCGACCGCGATCGCCTGCTGCGTCGTCTCCAGGTCGAGCCCGATCTCCTCGTGCTTGCGCTCGGCCATCTTCAGGTGCCGGAAGTGGTCGATCGCGCGGCGCTTGGCGATCGTCATCAGCCACGCGCCCGGGTTGGACGGCACTCCGGACGACGGCCACTGCTCCAGCGCCGCGACCAGCGCGTCCTGCGCCAGCTCCTCGGCCAGCCCCACATCACGGACCATGCGCGTCAGCGCCGCGATCAGCTTCGCCGACTCCATGCGCCAGACAGCGTCGATGGTGCGGTGTGCCTCGGTGACCGTCACGGTCACCGAGCACACCACCTCACCGCGGCGAGGGCAAGCTCCTACTGCCCGTGCTGCTCCTCGATCCGCTGACGCATCCGGTCCTCGGCCTCACGCAGCTCCGGCGTGTACGCCTCACCGAAGTCCTCGGCCTCGAACACCTGCCGGATCTCGATCTCGGTGTTCTGGAACGGCGCCCGCTTGAGCCACTCGACGGCCTCCTCCTTCGACTTCACGTCGAGGATCCAGAAGCCCGCGATCAGCTCCTTCGACTCGGCGAACGGCCCGTCGATCACCGTCGTGCCCTCGCTGGAGTACCGCACGCGCGCGCCCTTCGAGCTGGGGTGCAGGCCCTCACCGGCCAGCATCACGCCCGCCTTGACCAGCTCCTCGTTGAACTTGCCCATCTCGGCCAGCTCCTGCTCGGTCGGCATCGCGCCGGCCTCGGTGCTCTCGTCGGCCTTGACCAGGACCATGAACTTCATCGTCTTCTCCCTGCTCTCGTGGTGTCCCCGCGGGACCGTCACGATGACATCGATCGAGCACCGGGCGAATCGACAAGGCCGGACAATTTTCTTTCGGAAATCTCAGCGGACCCCGGTCAGCACGAGAACCCGCTGCTCAGTGAGGTCTTCCATCGCCGCGCGGAGGCCCTCCCGGCCGGTGCCGGACTCCTTCACCCCGCCGTAGGGCATCTGGTCCGCGCGGTAGCTCGGCACGTCGCCGACGACCACCCCGCCGACCTCCAGCCGCGCCGACGCCTCGAACGCGATCCGCAGATCGTGCGTGAACACCCCGGCCTGCAGACCGAACCGCGACGCGTTGACGCGGGCGAAGGCCTCGTCGACCGAGTCGACCGGCGCGAGCGAGAGCACCGGGCCGAAGATCTCCTCGGCGTTGACCGCGCAGTCCTCGGGCGCGTCGGCGAGCACGGTCGGCGCCACCGTCGCGCCCTGCCGCGTCCCGCCGGCCAGCAACTCGGCACCCGCGGCGACCGCGTCGTCGACCCACGACTGCACCCGCACCGCCGCCGCCTCGTTGATCAGCGGGCCGACCTCGCCGTCCACGTCCAGCTTGCGCACGTGCGCGACCACCCGGTCGGCCAGCTCGGCGTAGACGTCGCGGTGCGCGTAGACCCGCTGGACCGAGATGCACGACTGGCCGCCCTGGTAGGTGCCGAACGTCGCGATCCGCTGCGCGGCGAACTCCAGGTCCGTCCAGTCCGGGCAGACGATCGCCGCCGCGTTCCCGCCCAGCTCCAGCGTGACGTGCTTGCGCGGCACCCGGTCCTGGATCGACCAGCCCACCGGCCCGGACCCGGTGAACGACACGACCGGCAGCCGCGGATCGGCCACGAGTTCGCTCGCCGCCTCGTTCGGCATCGGCAGCACCGACCAGGAGCCCGCGGGCAGGCTGGTCTCGGCGAGGAGTTCGCCGAGCACCAGCGCGGTCAGCGGCGTCGCGGGCGCGGGCTTGAGCACGATCGGGCAGCCGGCGGCGATCGCCGGGGCGACCTTGTGAGCGACGAGGTTGAGCGGGAAGTTGAACGGCGTGATGCCCAGGACCGGCCCGCGCGGCGCGCGGCGGACCAGGGCCAGCCGCCCGGCCGAGGCGGCGTCGGTGTCGAGCCGCTGCAGCTCACCGGAGAAGCGGCGGGCCTCCTCGGCTGCCCAGCGGAAGGTGGACACGCCACGGCCGACCTCGGCGCGCGCCCACTTCAGCGGCTTGCCGGACTCGGCGTGGATCAGGTTCGCGATCTCGTCGGCGCGCTCGGCCAGCCGCCGCGAGACGTGGTCGAGGGCGTCCGCGCGCACGTACGCGGGCAGCTGGGCGACCTCGTGCCGTACGTCGTGCGCGGCAGCGACGGCGTTTTCGACGTCCTCGGCGGTCGCGTTGCTGGTGGTCCCGGCGAGGGCGCCGTCGCGGGGGCTGCGGACTTCGACGAGGTCGTCGCTCGACGCCGGGCGGCCGGCGACCCAGTAGGGGAAGGTCATGCGTCCAGCATCGGCTCGCCCGGACCGGACGGAAATGGCCGGACTGGCCAGTTGGATACCCGGAAACTGGACGAAGTGGCAGAGTGGTGGACATGCCGGTGACCCTGCGGCGGCTGCTCGCCGATCCGACGCTCGGTCTGCGTGCGCTGGCCGGGGAGTCCGATGTGGACCGTCCGGTGGGCTGGGTGCACGTCAGCGAGCTGGACGACCCGACGCCGTTCCTCGAAGGCGGCGAGCTGCTGCTCACCACGGGATTGCGCCTGTCGGGCGAGACCGAGTACGTGGACCGGCTGACCGCGCGCGGGCTGGCCGGGCTGGGCTTCGGCATCGGGCTCAGCCACGACGAAGTGCCCGCCGGCCTGGTGCGCGCCGCCGCCGCGGCCGGGCTGCCGCTGATCGAGGTGCCGCGGCGGACGCCGTTCATCGCGATCAGCAAGGCCGTGTCGGCGGCGCTGGCGGCGGACTCGTACGCCGAGGTCACCGCGACCAACGCGGCACAGCAGGAGCTGACGCGGGCGGCGTTGCGCGGCCCGGACGCGGCGGTGCGGCGGCTGGCGCGGCTGCTCGACGGGTTCGTGCTGCTGGTCGGCCGCGGCGGTGAGCTGGTGCGCGCCGCGCCGGCGGCGGCCGCGGAACGGCTGGCTTCCGTCGCGGGCGAACTGGCGCGGCTGCGCGGTGGTCCGGCGAGCGCGACTTTCGAGGTGGACGGGCAGCACGTGGTCGTCCAGGTGCTGCGCAACCACGGGTTCCTCGTCGCCGGACGGCCGCAGCCGTTCGACCGCACCAGCCGGCACGTGCTGAGCGCGGCCGCCTCGCTGCTCACCCTGGCGTTGACGCGGGCGGACGGCGTGGAAACGGTGCGACGCAAGATGCATACCGCATGTATGTCTTTGCTGCTGGCCGGGCAGCACGAGCTGGTCGCGGGGATCGTCGATCTGCCGCCGGAGCCGGTCGAGGTCTTCGCGTTCACCGGGCCACCCGAACGGGTGCTCGACGCGCTCGAGGGGAGCCCGGTGTTTCCCGCGGAGGTGGAGGGATTCGTCGTGGCGATCGCGCCGCCGGGCTGGCCGGCCCCGGAGCTGACGGGTGGGGTGGCACCGGCGGCCGGGTACGCCGAGCTGGCTTCGGCGCACCGGCGGGCGGTGGGCGTGGCCTCGGCGACCGAGCTGGTGCGGTTCCGCGGTGACCTGGTCTCGCTGCTTCCCGCGGAAGAGGCGCAAGCGTTTGCCACCGCGGTGCTGGAGCCGTTGGTGCGCCACGACGAGGGCGGGCGGGGTGATCTGGTGGCGTCGCTGGCGGAGTGGCTGCGGCGGCACGGGCAGTGGGACCCGGCGGCGGCGCGGCTCGGCGTGCACCGGCACACCTTGCGCAACCGCATCGCCAAGGTGGCCGAGCTGACCGGCCGGGACCTCGACGACCCCGACGTGCGGGCGGAGCTGTGGATGGCGCTGCGGCTGCGCGGCCTAGGGTCGGGGAGTGTCCGTGCGTGAACTGGTGGTGCTGGGGACCGGGAGCCAGGTGCCGACCCGCACCCGCAACCACAACGGCTACCTGCTGCGCTGGGACGGCGAGGGCCTGCTGTTCGACCCCGGCGAGGGCACGCAGCGGCAAATGCTGTTCGCCGGGGTGGCGGCCAGTTCGATCACGCGGATCTGCCTGAGCCACTTCCACGGAGACCACTGCCTGGGCGTGCCGGGCATCGTGCAGCGGCTGTCGCTGGACGGGGTGCGGCACCCGGTCGTCGCGCACTACCCGGCGTCCGGCGCGGAGTACTTCGCGCGGCTGCGGCACGCGAGCGTCTTCCACGAGACGGCGGAGCTGGTGGAGTCGCCGGTGGCGGAGCCGGGCGTGATCGCGCGTGGGGCGTTCGGCCGGTTGGTGGCGCGGCGGCTGTCGCACCCGGTCGAGTCGTTCGGGTACCAGCTGGTCGAGCCGGACAGCCGCCGGATGCTGCCGGAGCGGCTGGCGGGGCTCGGCGTGCGCGGCCCGGCGGTCGGGCGGCTGCAACGGGAGGGCTCGATCGAGGTCGACGGCCGGCGGGTCGAGCTGGCGGAGGCGAGCGAGCCGCGCCGGGGCCAGCGGTTCGCGTTCGTGATGGACACCCGGCTGTGCGACGGCGTGTTCGAGCTGGCCGACCGGGCGGACCTGCTGGTGATCGAGTCGACGTTCCTGTCCGCGGACGCCGCGCTGGCCGCCGAGTACGGCCACCTGACGGCCGCGCAGGCCGGGCGCGTGGCGGCGGAGTGCGGGGTGCGGAAGCTGGTGCTGTCGCACTTCTCGCAGCGGTACGCGGACCCGGAGGCGTTCCGCGCGGAGGCGGGGGAGTTCTTCGGCGGGGAGGTCGTGGTGGCCTCGGACGTCAGCCGGGTCGCGGTGCCGGCGCGGCGGCCGGAGTCGGTGGCGGGCTGATCGCGGCCCGCGACGTGGCCGGAAGCCGCCGGTTGAGCACCATCCCGCACCCCCTCCTCCCGAGCGGCCTACGTCACACGTGTGGGGGATAACCGCAGGTCACTCAGGTGTGGCCCTCCCGGGGCTGGGTAGCCACTCCACCGGAAGCGCTTCAGAAACGGGGCGCAGGTTGCTCCTGCAACGGAAGGGAGAGAGGCCAGTGGCAACGTCCAACCTGGCGGCCGTCGACTTCGGCCAGGGTGTGTCCAACGCCTGGAGCGCGGTGGCGACCTTCGTGCCGAAGTTCGTCGCGTTCCTGGTGATCCTCGCGATCGGGTGGTTCGTCGCGAAAGCGCTGGGCAAGATCGTGAACAAGGTGCTCGAGAAGGTCGGTTTTGACCGCGTCGTCGAGCGCGGCGGCATCAAACAGATGCTCGCCAAGAGCAAGTACGACGCCTCGGACATCATCGCCAAGCTGGTGTACTACGCGGTCCTGCTGATCGCCCTGCAGATCGCCTTCGGGGTGTGGGGCCCGAACCCGGTGAGCGGCCTGCTCGCGGGCATCGTCGCGTGGCTGCCGAAGGCCGCGGTCGCGATCATCATCGTGGTCATCGCCGGCGCCATCGCCCGTGCCGTCAAGGACCTGATCGGCAGCGCCCTCAGCGGCCTGTCCTACGGCAAGACCCTGGGCACGATCGCCGCGGTGTTCATCTGGGCGCTGGGCATCATCGCCGCGCTGAACCAGATCGGCGTGGCCACCACGGTCACCACGCCGGTGCTGATCACCGTGCTCGCGACGGTCGCCGGTGTGGTCGTCGTCGGCGCCGGTGGTGGCCTGGTGAAGCCGATGCAGCAGCGCTGGGAGCGCTGGCTGGGCCGCGCCGAGGAGCAGATCCCGGCCGCCAAGGCACACGCCGAGGCCTACCAGCGGGGCCGTGAGGACGCCACCCGCGCCACCACGCCGACCGCGGAGGCGGCCACGCAGGAGATGCGCCAGCCGACCGGTTCCACCGCGTCGGACAGCGGCGCGACCACGCGGCCGCCGGAGAGCTTCCGGTAACGCGGGGAGCAACGGCCGGTCCGGCGACGGACCGGCCGTTCTCGTGCGTCTAGCGCAGTTCCAGCTCGAAACCCTGCCGGTACCGGGGGTCGTCCATCGAGGTCGCCAGCGCGCAGACGGCGAGCAGGCGGAAGGTGAGCCAGTCCATCGGCCCGGACTCGGGGCCGTGCGGCACGCTCAGCCGCCACCCGGCTTCGCGGGCGTGGTCGAGCAGGCCGCGCGCGTAGCCGGCGAGCAGCACGACACCCGCGACGGCCGCGGAACCCTCGACGCCCGCGGCCAGGATGTCGCGCACCGCGGCCGCGTGCTGGTCCACCACCGCGGCCAGGCCGGGCGCGGTGGCCACGGCGGCGACGAGCCCCGCGGCACCCAGCTGGCTGTGCAGATGATTCAGCGTCCGGCGGGACGACCGTTCCGCCCAGACCGCGGCCAAACCGAACATGCCTCCCACGGTAACCCCCGGATTCGACCTTGTGGACCGGGGCGGCGACGATCGACATGGCCGTTTCCTCGCGGCCGGGACGCGGTGTCAGCGCGGCGTCACCGACGGCTTCCGTTACAGGTGCGGAACTTCACGATGACGAGGCGGGAATGAGACGGATCGGCGGGTTCCGGTCGCCGGGCAGCCGGGCGCGCTACGACGCCGTCTACGACGAAGGCCTGCGCGCCCTGCCCGAGCCGGCCGCGCGGCACGACGTGCCGACCGCCTTCGGCACGGTCCGCGTCTACCGCTTCGGCGCCGACGGCGACCCACTCGTCCTGCTGCCCGGGCGCTGCGGCACGAGCGTCATGTTCCGCACGAGCATCCCGCGGCTGGCCCGCCGGCACCGCGTCCACACCGTCGACCTGCTCGGCGAACCGGGCCGCAGCGAGCAGACCGCGCCCATCCGCGACGCCGGGGACCAGGCGCGCTGGCTCGACGAGACCCTGGCCGGGCTCGGCCTCGGCGAGGCGCACCTGCTCGGCGTCTCCTTCGGTGGCTGGCTGGCCGCCAACCTCGCGATCCGGCGGCCCGCGCGGGTCGCGTCGGCGACGCTCGTCGATCCGGTCGCCACGTTCGCGCCGCTGCCGCCCGCACTGGTGCTGCGGGCCATCCCGGTCGGCCTGCCCTACGTGTCCAGCTGGGCCCGCCCGCGGTTCCTGGCCTGGGTCACCGGCGCGGACCCGGCGGACGCCGTCGAAGGGCGCCTGGTCAGCGCCGGTTTCCAGCACTTCCGGATCGCGCTGCCCCGGCCCGTCCCGTTCCCCGGCGAGCAGTTGCGCGGGATCGGTGCGCCGGTCCTGGCGCTCATCGGCGGTCGCAGCGTGGTGCACGACCCGCGCCGCGCGGTGGCCCGGGCCCGAGAACTCCTCCGGCACGGCGAGGCCGAGCTGTGGCCGGACGCCACCCACGCCATGCCGGCGGACGAGGTCACCGAGCGGACGCTGCGCTTCCTGCCCGGCCGCTGAATCGTCGCGAGTGGACGGTCACGCACCGTCACCGTTGCCGGCCGGGTGGCCGGGGTTCCTCGAGTAGCATGGCGCGCAGGAGTTCGCGGGCCTGTCGGCGGATCTGCACCGAGTCGCCGTGACCGCCGATGGTCCACAGCAACTCGGCCAGTGCGCAGCCCGCCGTCTTCTGCAGCGAGCCCAGGTACTGCGCGAAATGCTGAGCCCAGCGGCCGTGCAGGGTCACCAGCAGCTCGTCGCCGAACTGGTTGCGCAGCACGATTTCCTCGCCTTCGCGCGCCTCCGTCCAGAACGGCAGCGCACCCGCGAGCGAGCGCCACTGGTCCGCCAGCTCGGCGATCCGTTTCCGCTCCAGGCGGTCTTCCTCGTCCTGCCGGTTCATCGTGCACTCCTCACCCTCCGTGCACGACGCTAGAACAGGTGTTCGATGATCACAAGCTCGGGGTGGGAGCCGTCTCAGGTTCGCGTGGCTGCACCCGGACCTCGAAACCGTAGCCGGGCGAGGGCGGGAAACCGGCTTCGCCGACGGCTTGGATCGACACGCTGTCGCCGGGGAAGAGGTAGCCGGATCCCTTGATGGGTTGCGGAGTCGTGCCGCACGGGAACATTTCCGTGTGCCAGTCCTCGCGCGGCGATCGGTATCGCACACCCATTTTCGGCGTGCTCAGCAGGTGCGCCGCGGGGCACGCGCCGGACACGCTCAGCTCGATCGAGTACGCCTGGTCGCCGTCCTTCGTCACGGTGCCCGCGACCTGCAGGCTCCACCCGTTTCCGTAGTAGGACGTGAGAAACGCCGGCTCGGCGGCGGCGGGCGTCGTGGTCAGCAGGAACGCGGCTGCGGTCAGTGCGGCGATCGTTCGCATGAATTCGACGTTCGCAAGCGCCGTCGGAGTGCGCAAACCGCCGGTGTCCCTCGAATGAGGGTCACGTCCAGTGCGCGGCGCCGCGGGCGATCAGCTTCAGCCGGTTCTCCGCGGTGGCGAGAATGCGTTCGTCGGATTCCGCGGTGCGCGGCACGGTTTCGATGAGTTCCATCGCGGTGGACAACAGCGTGGTGACGATCATGTCGGCGAGCATCCGCAGGTCGTCGGTGCGCCAGCGACGCAGGCAGTCGAACCGGGCGAGGTCGACGGCCAGGTCGCCGGCGAACATGCGCAGCTCGGTGCGCGCGGCCTGCGGCACCGCGCCCCCGCCGCCGTGCCGCTCGCGGGTCAGGAAGCGGATGTGGGCCTCGTGCGCACGCGTGTACTCGTACAGCGTCCGCACGACGGTGTGGACGACCCGGTCGAAGTCGGTGCCGGTGTCGCGCGCCGCGTCGAGCATCCGGTGCAGGACGTCCATCGACTCGCCGAGCAGCACCAGGCCCAGCTCGTCCATCGAGGTGAAGTGCCGGTAGAAGGCGGTCGGCACGATGTCGGCCTGCTTGGTCACCTCGCGCAGGCTCAGCACGGCGAACGGGCGGTCCGCGAGCTGGGCGAGCGCCGCGTCCAGCAACGCCTGGCGGGTGCGCTGCTTGCGTTCCTGCCGGCTCACGGGCTTGACGGACTCGGCCGACACATCGCCGATCTTACGTCCGGCTCCGGGTGCGACCTGCGTCACGCCCGCACCTCCCTCGGTTGACAGCGCCCCCGGCGGGTACGCCACCATTGAGTGTACAAGTGTTCTCCGAAAATGATCCCGGGGAGGAATCATGCGGCTCGCCGCGATCGCCGAGGCGCTGCTCACCCCGCACGGCATCGACCGCTACCTGGAGCTCATCGACCCGATGCTGGTGCGCCGCGAGATCCGCGGCGAGGTCACGGCGGTCGAGCACCAGACCGCGGACACCGTCACGCTGACCCTGAAGCCCAGCGCGGCCTGGCGCGGCTTCCGGGCCGGCCAGTACGTGCGGGTTTCGGTGGACATCGACGGGGTGCGGCGCACCCGCTGCTACTCACCGGCCGGCTCGCAGCACCGCGACGGGCGGCTGGAGCTGACGATCAAGGCGCAGGGCCTGGTGTCGCGGCACCTCAACCGGGCCCGGCCGGGCTGGGTGCTGGGCCTGTCCCAGGCCGAGGGCGCGTTCACCCTGCCCGAGCCGCGGCCGGAGAAGCTGCTGCTGATCAGCGGCGGCAGCGGGATCACCCCGCTGATGTCGATGCTGCGCACCCTCGCCGACGAGGGGCACACCGGCGAGGTGGTGTTCCTGCACTACGCGAACACCCCCGGCGACGTGCTCTACGCCGGTGAACTGGCGCGGCAGGCGCCGAACGTGCGGGTCGTGCTGGCCTGCACGCACGCCGAGGGCGGCGAGCTGAGCGGGTTCTTCTCGCGGGACCACCTGGTCGAGGCCGCGCCCTGGTACGCCGGCGCGCTGACGTACCTGTGCGGCCCGGCGCCGCTGATGGACTCGGTGCGCGCCGTGTACGACAGCGAACAATTGGGTGAACAACTGATCACCGAAGAGTTCACGCCGCCGGAGCTGGTGATCGACGAGTCGGCGGCCGAGGGGACGGTGCGGTTCGCGCACAGCGGTGTCGAGGTCCCCAACTCGGGCCGCCCGCTGCTGGAACAGGCCGAGGAGGCCGGGCTCAGCCCGGAGCACGGGTGCCGCATGGGCATCTGCTTCTCCTGCACGAAGGTCAAGGCCCGCGGCCGGGTGCGCAACGCGAAGTCGGGCGAGGTGTCCGGCGAAGACAACGAAGAGATCCAGCTGTGCATCTCCGTCCCCGCCGGGGACGTGGAGATCAACGCGTAGAGGAGCTTCCCATGACCGGCTTGCAGGACCGGCTCACGCCGGAGCAGATCGAGGAGTTCGGCCGCGAGATGGACGCGATCCGGCAGCGGATCGTCGCCGACCTCGGCCAGGACGACGTCGACTACATCATGAAGATCATCCGGACCCAGCGCGGGCTGGAGGTCGCCGGGCGGGCGCTGCTGTTCGGCGGGTTCTTCCCGCCGGCCTGGCTCGCCGGGGTGGGCGCGCTGTCGCTGGCGAAGATCCTGGACAACATGGAGATCGGCCACAACGTGATGCACGGCCAGTACGACTGGACGCGCATCCCCGAGCTGAGCTCGCAGAAGTTCGAGTGGGACACGATGGCGCCAGCCGAGAACTGGCGGCACTCGCACAACTACATCCACCACACGTTCACCAACGTGCTCGACAAGGACCGCGACATCGGGTACGGCATCCTGCGCATCGACCCGGCGCAGAAGTGGCACCCGTACTACCTGGGCAACCCGGTGTACGCGACGGTGCTGGCGTTCATCTTCCAGTGGGGCGTGATGCTGCACGACCTGGAGTTCGACCGGATCGTGCGCGGTGAGCGGAAGTGGTCGGACCCCGAGCTCAAGGAGATGCGGGCGCGGATGGCGCAGAAGGCGGTGAAGCAGGTCGGCAAGGACTACGTGCTGTTCCCGCTGCTCACCGGCCCGCTCGCGCCGCTGACGTTCCTCGGCAACGCGACGGCGAACCTGACCCGCAACCTGTGGGCGTTCGCGATCATCTTCTGCGGCCACTTCCCGTCGGACGTGGAGAGCTTCACCGAGGAGGAGACCGAGAACGAGACGCGCGGCCAGTGGTACCTTCGGCAGATCCTCGGCTCGGCGAACATCACGGGCGGCCCGCTGTTCCACATCCTGAGCGGGAACCTGTCGCACCAGATCGAGCACCACCTGTTCCCGGACATCCCGGCGCGGCGGTACCCGGAGATCGCCGCGGAGGTGCGGGCGGTGTGTGAGAAGTACGGGCTGCCCTACAACACCGGGCCGCTGCACAAGCAGCTGTGGTCGGTGGCGAAGAAGATCGTGAAGTTCGCGCTGCCGCCACGCCCCCGGCGGGAGGAGCCGACGCCGGATAAGCTGACGTCCGACAGGGTTTCCGCGGCGGCGTAAGGACGTGTGATGGTCGACCCGATCGAAAGCGGCAAGGACACGGTCCAGGTGCTCACCGAATCCGCGGCCACGCACATCGGCAACATAGCGACGATCATCACCGGCGCGGTGCGGGACATAGCCCGGGAGACGGGCGACTGGCTGACGGATTTGTTCGAGATGCGAGAAGCAGCGCGCCGAGCAAACGCCGACGAGCGGGAGTAGGGCCGGGCGGCGGGAGCACAACCGGCGGTCGGCAACGCAAGCGGGCCGGTAATCAGCCTGACCGCGCGGCAGCCCGGCAAACCGGCGGCCGGCAACGCAAGCGGACCGACCACGCCCCAGACCTCCCCCGCCCCCGATCCACAGCCGATCTTTGGTCGCCGACCAGGCGTGTCAAGGTACACAGAATCCGGAATCGGGGGCGGGGGAGGTCGGCACCCAAGGCGACCTTCCGGCGCCGTGAGGCGCTTTGGCCGAAGGCCAGAAAAGATCAATCTCCGCGCAGCGCTCGGCGCAGTAGCTTGCCCGTCGCCGTCTTCGGTAGCTCCTCCCGGAATTCCACCTGGCGCGGGTATTTGTACGCCGCCATGCGCTCGCGGCAAAAAGCGATCAATTCCTCCGCCGTGACCGAAAACCCCGGCCGCAGGCTGACGAACGCCTTCACCGTCTCCCCGCGGTACTCGTCCGGGACACCGACCACCGCAGCTTCCCGGACGGCTTCGTGTTCGTACAGCACGTCCTCGACTTCGCGGGGCCACACCTTGTACCCGCCCGCGTTGATCTGGTCCTTCTTCCGGTCCACCACGTAGAACCAGCCCTGGGCGTCCATGTAACCCACATCGCCCGTGTGCAACTGCCCGCCGGGAAGCGCTTTCTCCGTTTCCGCCGGCTTTTCCCAGTACCCGGCCACCACCTGCGGACCGGACGTCACCAGTTCGCCCACCTCGCCGACCGGTACCTCGCGGCCCTCCTCGTCGACGACGCGCACCACCGTGTCGTACACCGGCACCCCGACCGACAGCGCGCCCGAAGCCGGGTCCACCGGTGCCTCCGCGCCGAACGGGACCGCGTGCGACGGCGATGTCGTCTCGGTCAGGCCGTAGCAATTGTGGATATAGGCCCCGAACGCCGCTTGAAAAGCCTTCACCGTGCTCGGCGGGATCGGCGCTCCGCCGGAATAGATCTTCGTCAGCGAAGCCAGCGCCTCCCGGTCGGCGCCGGCTGCGTTCATCAACGCGATGAACACCGTGATCGACCCGACGGTGAACGTCGCGCGCTCCGCACGCACCGTCTCGATCGTCCGCGCCGCATCGAACCGGCCCATCAGCACCAGCGGCGCGCCCACCAGCAGCGCCACCGCGATGTGCCCGATCAGCCCGGTGATGTGGAACAGCGGCGCCACGCCGAGGATCACGTCGTCGCCGCTCAACCCCACCCAGTCCCGGTACGTCTGGGCGTTGAAGACGACGTTCCGGTGTGTCGTCATCGCGCCCTTCGGCGGGCCCGTCGTGCCCGACGTGTAGGTCAGGAACGCGATGTCGTCCGGCCCGAGCGTCACCTCCGGCGGCACCACCCCGCGAAACCGCGCGAGCATGTCCGCCAGGTCCACGGTCCCCGGGCACTCCACCGGCGAGGCGGGCTCCGCCCGGTACTCCAGTTCGGACGTCGTCAGCACTGTCCGCACCGCGGTCCCGGGCACGACCTCCGCCGCCACCTCCTGCCACAGCGACTGCAGCGTCACGAGCACCGTCGCGCCGGAGTCGGCCAGCAGCTGGCCCAGTTCGCGTTCCCGGTTCATCGGGTTGACCGGCACCGCGATCCCGCCCGCCTTCCACGTGCCGACCTGCGCGATCACGAACTGCGGCACGTTCTGCGCGTAGATCGCGACCCGCTCACCGGGCCGGAACCCGGCGTCGGTGATGCCCGCGGCGAAGGCGTCGGTCAGCTCGTCCAGCTCGCGCAGGGTGATCCGGCCGCCGAAGTACCGCAGGATGTCGCCGCCGGGATCGCGGGCCACCGCGGCGCGGAACATCGCCAGCGCGCTGTCGTGCTCCACGGTGATCCCCGCGGGCTGCCCCGGCGCGTACCGCGCCAGCCAGAGCCTGTCGTCGTAGACGCTCATCACCGGCGATGATCCGCCGCCGCCGGTGGGGGCGTCAACAGCTCAGCGGTGCCGGTGGCCGTGCCGGTCGTCGTAGCGGTCCCGGTCGTAGTCGTAGTGGTGCCCGTAGTCGTAGTCGAACTCGCGCTCGTACTCGCTCCAGTCCCGGTCGAAACGCGGGATCTGGTACTGCGGGACGGAGAACTGCGGTTTCGGCGCCTGCTGGGTCTGCTTCGGCGCCGCCTGCCGGGTCGGCTTCTTCGTGGTCGGCGCGGCGGCCTTCGGCGTGGTCGTCTTCGGCGCCGCCTGCTTCGTCGCGGCGACCGGCAGGATGCCGGTGAACCGGCCCTCCGGCGGGACGGCGCCGGGGCGCTCGCCCTGGTTGGCCACGGTCGGCTCCTGCGGCGCGGCGTGCCCACCGGACAGGCTGACCGGCTCGGGCTCGCCACCCGGCCCGGCGATCCAGCCGCCGACGAGCATCGCGCCGGCCAGGGTCAGCCCGGCGCTCGCGGTGGCCAGGATCAGCGGCCGGTTCCGCCGCTCCTTCGCCGGCCGCGCGTCGGCGTCCTCGTCGACCGGCACGATCAGCGGCTCGGCCGGCTCGTCGTCCACGACGCACGCCTCGAACACGATCGTCTGGGCCGCCTTGACCTCCGCGGCCAGCGGAGCAGGCGGGGCGGTCGGGGCGGGGGCGGCCGGGGT
>NZ_PQHY01000034.1:0-63330 GCF_003385175.1 Amycolatopsis ruanii | reverse complement strand
GGCGGGGGCGGCGCGACCGGGGGAGCCAGCATCGTGGGCGGCCCGGCCGGGTCCGGCTCGTCGAGGCGGTCGGACAGAGCCCGCTGCGGCAGGTCGTGCCGCGGCGGCTCGGACGGCTCCTGGGCCGGCGTGCGCGGCACCTCGGTGGCGTCCATCTCCGGCCGCGCGGGCGGCGTGATGCGGCCACCCGGGCTGAGCAGCAGCTTGCCGAGCATGAACGCGGCCGCGTCGTCGGCGTCGCCGAAGACCGCGGGGCTCGTCAGGGTCTCGTCGTACCAGCCGACGCGCCAGCCGTCGTCGACCTTCTCCAGGCTCCAGCCGTGCTCGGCCGGTTCGCCGATGCGGTAGGCCGCGTCCGGCACGCCGAGGTCGGACAGCTTGGCGCGCAGGTTGTCCAGGGCAGGCTCGGTGGGACCGGACGGCGGGGCCACCGGGCGGGCGAGCATGGTCGGCGGGCCGTCGGGCGCCGGACGCCCACCGCGCGGCCCCGGCCCGGCGAAGGCCGGTGCCCCCTGCGGAGCGAAGCCGCCCGGCGCGGACCCGAAGCCCCGTGCTTCCGGAGCGGCCTCATGACCCACGAGGCCCTCCGGCCCCTCCTCACTGGCGAAGGCACGCTGGTCACGGCCTTCCTGGCCGGTGAACCCGCGCGGGTCGCGGCCCTCCGGACCGGCGAAGCCGCGTGGGCCGGGGCCCTCCTGACCGGCGAAGTCGCGGTGGTCGGGGCCTCCCTGGCCGGCGATGCCGCGTTGGTCGGGGTCCTCCTGATCGGCGAAGCCGCGTGGGCCGGGTCCCTCCTGACCGGCGAAGTCGCGGTGGTCGGGGCCTCCCTGGCCGGCGATGCCGCGTTGGTCGGGGTCCTCCTGATCGGCGAAGCCGTGCTGGCTGGGGCTTCCCTGTCCGGTGAAGGCGCGCTGGCCGGGGCTTTCCGGACCGGTGAAGCCGCGTTGGTCGGGGCCTTCCTGGTCGGCGAAGCCGTGCTGGTCGGAGCCTCCCTGGCCGGTGAAGCCGCGTTGGTCGGGGCCTTCCTGGTCGGCGATGCCGTACTGCTCCCGGCCTTCCGGGCCGGCGAACGCGCGCCGGCCTTCCGGGGCCTCCGCGGCGAAGCCCTCCGGACGGCGGACGTCCGCCTGCCCGGCCGCGCCACGGCCTTCCGGCGCCAAGCGTTCCGGAGCGCGGGGATCGAACCCGGCCACGGTTGCCTGCCCGGCGAGCCCCTCCTGCGCCGCGGAGTGCTGGCCGCGCCCCTCCGGGGCGGCCTGCTCCTGCCCGGCGAACCCCCCTTGGCCGCGGGAGCGTTCACGAGGCTCGGGGCCCTCCTGGGCGGTCAGGCCGTGCTGGCCCCGGCCCTCCGGGGTTTCCTGGCCGGTGAACGCGCGCTGGCCGGGCCCTTCCGTGCCGTCGGGCCTGGGGCGCCGCTCCGGCGCTTCGGGGCCGCCGAAGCCACGCTCGCCACCCTCCTGGCCTTCCGGGCTCTCGGGCTCGGCGAATCGGCGCTGGCCGCGTCGCTCCGGCGCCTCCGCGGCGAAGCCGCGCTCGCCGGGACCTTCCGGGCCATGCTGGCCGCCGAAGTCGCGCTGGCCGCGCCCCTCGGGGGCCTCCGCGGCGAAGCGCGCCTCCGGGCCTTCCGGGCTGTAGCCGTGCTGCCCCCGGCCCTCGGTGCCGAAGCGCTCCGGGCCGCGTGCCTCTGGGCCCTCCTGACTGAACCCACCCTGGCCCGGCCCCTCGGGGGCCTCCGCGCCGAAGCGCGCCTCCGAGCCTTCCGGGCTGTAGCCGTGCTGCCCGTGCTCGGCACCGAACCGCTCCGGGCCGCGTGCCTCCGCGCCCTCCTGGCTGAAGCCGCGCTCGGCGCCGAAGCGCTCTGCGCCACGCGCCTCCGGCCCCTCCTGGCCGTAGCCGTGCTGGCCGGGCCCCTCGGCGCCGAACCGCTCCGGGCCGCGCGCCTCCGCGCCTTCCTGCGCGGCGTAGGCCTCGCGACCGTCCCAGCCGCGGCCCTCCGTCGGCTCCTCGTCCGCGGCGGCCACGCGCTCCTGTCCCGCAAAACCGCCCGGCTCACCGCCGACACCGTCGCGCGGCTCCCACGTCCGCCCGTCCGCACCACCGCGCGGCTCGTCGGCGAACGCTTCTCGTGCGTCCCACGTCCGCGTCTCATCCCCGGCGTCCTCGGCCGAAGCCGAAGCCGACCCCGGCTCCGCGTCCTGCACCGCCGGCTGCACCAGCATCGTCGGCGGCCCGGCCTCCGGGTCGATCACCGGCGTCAGCGTGGTCGGCTGCTCGACGGCCGCCTCCGGCGCGGGCTCGGCAGGCGGCGGCGCCTGCTCCGGCACCCGGCGCGCCGGCTGAGCGGGCCCCCGGCTCAGGTACGCGCCCGCGGCCTGCACGGTCTGCTCCGGTACCTCGGGCAGCGTGTGCCCGTGGCCGGCGATGTGCGCGACCAGCTCGGCTTCCGGCGCGACGCCGTACTCCTGCAGGTAGTAGTTGACCGCCGCCGGCCAGATCCACACCCCGTCGGTGTGGAAGGCCACCGGCACGGTCGCCGCGGGCTGCTGCGCCAGCCGGTCCAGGTCGAACCCGCGCTCGGCCCGCACGACCGGCGCGTTGTTCAGGTACTCGAGCACCCGCTGCTGCTCGTCGGCGTCCAGCTCCGGGCGGTTGAGCACCGGGCGGCCGCTGGGCTCGTGGCCGTCGAAGATCCGGGCGATCCGGAAGCGCGGGCCGGGCTGCTCGGGCGCGAGACCGGCCATCCGGCGCATCAGCCACTCCGGGACGTTGTCCTCCGAGCGCGGGAACATCCTCAGCTCGTCCGCGTACGCCTGCGGCGGGGGCATCAGGTCCCACCGCGGCTCGTCGCGGTCGTACTCCAGGTTGTAGCTCGATGGGTGGTCGAGCTGGTAACGCGCGTTGAACCAGGTGCCGCGGCCCTCGCGGTACATCCCGGCCCGCAACCGGCCGAACAGCGTGGCGATGTCGTGGGTGGCCATCCACTCCTGGGCCGACCCGTCCTCGAGCAGGACCTCACCGGACAGCTCGTGGTAGCGGCCGACCGCCCGGTAGGTCGCGGTCACCCGCCGCCAGTCCCGCGGAGCGGCCCGCAGCAGGGCCAGTCCGATCTGCTTGACCAGTGTGTCCTGCTCGGTCGCGTTCAGCTGGGTCGTCGGTTGCGCCACCAGGCCATTTTGACTGGTCACCGATCCGATTGCACACCGCCCGCACCGATAGGGGCAATGACCAGTGCAGATACATCAATCGAGGTACTAAGCGTTTCAACGGAACTACCCATAGTGTCCTCCGCCGTCCTCGCGTGAGGCCGAGTTCATTCCTTTGCCAGAATGGAAGCCGTGACTGCGACGGTTCTCGACGGCAAAGCGACCAAGAACGCCATCTTCGACGAGCTCAAGCCGCGGGTGGCCGCCCTGGCCGAGCGCGGCGTGACGCCCGGGCTGGGAACCGTCCTGGTCGGCGACGACCCGGGCTCCCACTCCTACGTCCGGATGAAGCACGCGGACAGCGCGAAGATCGGCGTCAACTCGATCCGCCGCGACCTGCCCGGCGACATCAGCCAGGACAAGCTCGAGGCCGTCATCGACGAGCTCAACGCCGACCCGGCCTGCCACGGCTACATCGTCCAGCTCCCGCTGCCCAGGCACCTCGACGCGGGCCGCATCCTGGAGCGCATCGCGCCGGAGAAGGACGCCGACGGTCTCGCCCCGGTCAGCCTCGGCCGGCTGGTGCTCAACGAGGCCGGGCCGCTGCCCTGCACGCCGTACGGGATCCTCGAACTGCTCAAGCGCCACGACGTGCCGATCGCCGGCGCGAACGTCACCGTCGTCGGCCGCGGCGTCACCGTGGGCCGCACGATGGGCCTGCTGCTGACCCGCCGCAGCGAGAACGCCACCGTGACGCTGTGCCACACCGGCACCCGCGACCTGGCGGCCGAGGTCAAGCGCGCGGACATCGTGATCGCCGCCGCCGGCGTGCCGCACCTGATCAAGCCGGACATGGTCAAGCCGGGCGCGGCGGTGCTCGACGTGGGCGTCTCGCACGTCGACGGCAAGCTCACCGGTGACGTGGACCCGGCGGTCGCCGAGGTCGCCGGATGGCTGTCGCCGAACCCCGGCGGGGTGGGCCCGATGACCCGGGCGATGCTGGTCACCAACGTCGTCGAGGCGGCCGAGCGTGCACTCGCCACGGCGTAACCGCGCGGCCGTCCTGGAACAGCTCCCGTTCGCCCTGGTGATGCTGCTGGTGGCGATCGCCGGGCTGCGGATCTGGCAGTACCACTGGCGGCAGGGCGCCGCGATCATCGGCGGCGCCCTGCTCGTGGCGGCGGTACTGCGGGCCGTCCTGCCGGACGTGCGGGCCGGCCTGCTGGCCATCCGCGGCCGCCCGGTGGACGTCCTCAGCTACGCCGGGCTCGGCGTGCTCATCCTCTTCCTGGCCTTCACGATCACCGACGGACCGTTCGGCACCTGAGGTCAGGCCTCGGCCATCGCCGGGGTCCGGGCGGCTTCGCGGCGGTCCAGCGAACCGGACACCACGGCGATCGTCAGGCCCACGATGGCCAGGCCCGCGCCGACCCAGTTCGGCGAGACCAGGCCGAGCCCGCCGGCGATGACCAGGCCGCCCAGGTAGGCGCCGATCGAGTTGGCGACGTTGAACGCCGACTGCACCGCGGCCGACACCATCGACGGCGCCCCACCGGCCTTGACCATGACGCGGGTCTGCATCATCGGGCCGATCATGAACCCGGCGATGCCGACCAGGAAGATCGTGATCGCGGCGCCGATCTTGTCGTGCGCGGTGACGGTGAAGATCGCCAGCACCGCGGCCAGCGCGAGCAGCGCGACGTACAGGCTCGGCATCAGCGCCTTGTCGGCCAGCCGCCCGCCGAGCAGGTTGCCGATGGTCATCCCGACACCGGCCAGCGCGAGCAGCAGGGTCACGGCCTGCGGGTCGTAGCCGGCGACGTCGGTCATCATCGGCGTCACGTAGGACAGGCAGGCGAACACGCCGCCCAGCCCGAAGGTCACGATCGCCAGTGCCAGCCACACCTGCGGGCGGCGGAAGGCGCCCAGCTCGCCGCGCAGCGACGGCGACTCCGGACGGCCCTGGTGCGGCACCAGCTTCGCGATCGCCAGCACGGCGACCAGGCCGATCAGCGCGACGACACCGAAGGTGAACCGCCAGCCGACCTGCTGGCCGAGCAGCGTGCCCAGCGGCACGCCCACGACGTTGGCCAGGGTCAGGCCGAGGAACATCATCGACACGGCCTTCGCGCGGTCGCCGGGTTCGACGAGGCTCGACGCCACGACCGCGCCGGCGCCGAAGAACGCGCCGTGCGGCAGTCCGGCGAGGAACCGGAAGACCACGCCGAACTCCTGGTTCGGCGCGACGGCGAACAGCAGGTTGCCCGCCGTGAACAGCGCCATCATCGCCAGCAGCATCGTCTTGCGCGGCAGCCGCACGGCGACCGCGGTCAGCAGCGGCGCCCCGACGACCACGCCGAGCGCGTAGGCGGAGATGAGGTGGCCCGCGGTCGGGATGTCCACCCCGAACGTCGCGGCCGTCTGCGGAAGGACACCCATCATGACGAATTCCGTGGTGCCGATACCGAAGGCACCGACGGCGAGCGCGAGCAGCGCGATGGGCACGGTACTCCTTTCGAGGATGTCTGCATCGATACAGTCACGAGGCATGAATAAGGACAGCCCATCGCCGTCCATGGCGGCACGAGCTGTCCGTCAACCAGTCTCAACCAGGCGGGGGCTCGTTGTCATCCCGCTACCCGGGTGACCATTCCCACGTAACGCGCCTGGTCAGGCGTTGTTTTCCTGCTGGTCGTGACTGACCTCGCAGTCCGAGCCGGGGAAGATCAGGCCTTCGTGGCCGTCGGCGAAGCGGACGAGGTAGGGCGGTCCGCCGTTCTCCCCGCGGACTTCGACGATCTCGCCGCGCTGTTCGGCCGCCCCGACGGTGCGACCGTGGACGAGGATCCGGTCTCCTACGGCTGCGTGCATCATCGACCACCTCCGCGGGAACCAGGGTAAATCGGACGACCGGCAATTGTCACCGGACGGGAATTGATCAAGTTGCCGGGTATCCGGGAGGCGAGCAGGCTTCGATTCATCCCGACGCGAAAAGGAGTTCCGACGATGGCTACCTGCGTGGTCTGCGGAAACGACTACTGGATGTCCTTCGAGGTCCGGACGGTCAGCGGGGACACCTACACGTTCGACAGCATCGAATGCGCGGCGCAGAAAATCGCCCCGTCGTGTGAGCACTGCGGATGCCGGATCCTCGGGCACGGCGTCGAGGTCGAGGGCCGGTTCTTCTGCTGCGCGCACTGCGCGCGGGGCAGCGGTTCGGGGCTGGGCGCCGAAATCCGCGACACGGTCGGCGCCCACCCCGGCTGATCAGCTCTTCGCGGCGGCCTTGGCGGCTTTCTTGAAGGCGCGGACCTCGGCGAGGGTCTCCGGGCTGACGACGTCGGCGATCGAGCGGCGCGAGCCGTCCTCGCCGTAGGCGCCGGCGGCCTCGCGCCAGCCCTCGGGCTGGACCCCGCGCTGCTTGCCGAGCAACGCGAGGAAGATCCGGGCCTTCTGGTCGCCGTAGCCGGGCAGCTCCTTGAGGCGGCGCAGGACCTCCTTGCCGTCCGGTTTGCCCTGCTTCCAGATGCGGTCGGTCTTGCCGTCGTAGTGCTCCACGATGTGGTTGGCGAGCGCGTGCACGCGGCGCGCCATGGAGCCGCCGTACCGGTGGATGGCCGGCGGGGTCACGCACAGCTCGACGAACTCGTCGAGGTCGGACTCGGCGATCTTGCGCACGTCGAAGCCGTCCATGCGGTCGGCGATCTTCTTGGGCCCGATGAACGCCGTCTCCATGGCGATCTGCTGGTCCAGGAGCATGCCCGTGAGGAGGGCGAACGGGTCCGCGGAGAGGAGGGCGTCCGCGTCGGGGTCACCGGTGAGACGGAGCTTCTTCGGCATGGGCCAATAGTGACACCCGCGTGGGACGGCCCGCACTCCCGAGCGGGGCCGTGACTTCGGCCACTTCCGGCCTTTGCGAGACTGAGGTACGTCACCACTTAAGGCGTTGGTCGCTCAATAGCAGTACGCTTGTACCGCATAGACGTGCTGCACAGACACGCGCAGATCCGCGAGAGGAGCACCGCGGCTCATGGCCAAGATCAAGGTCGAGGGCACCGTCGTAGAACTCGACGGCGACGAGATGACTCGCATCATCTGGAAGTTCATCAAGGACAAGCTGATCCACCCGTATCTCGACATCAACCTCGAGTACTACGACCTCGGCATCGAGGAGCGGGACCGGACTGACGACCAGGTCACGATCGATTCCGCGAACGCCATCAAGAAGCACGGCGTCGGCGTCAAGTGCGCCACCATCACCCCGGACGAGGCCCGGGTCGAGGAGTTCGGCCTGAAGAAGATGTGGCGGAGCCCCAACGGCACCATCCGCAACATCCTCGGCGGCGTCGTCTTCCGTGAGCCGATCATCATCTCCAACATCCCGCGGCTGGTCCCGGGCTGGACGAAGCCGATCATCATCGGCCGTCACGCGCACGGTGACCAGTACAAGGCCACCGACTTCAAGGTCCCCGGCCCCGGCACGGTGACCATGACGTACGTGCCCGAGGACGGCTCCGAGCCGATCGAGTTCGAGGTCGCCCGCTACCCGGAGGGTGGCGGCGTCGCGATGGGCATGTACAACTACCGCAAGTCGATCGAGGACTTCGCGCGCGCCTCGCTGCAGTACGGCCTGGACCGCGGCATGCCGGTCTACATGTCGACGAAGAACACCATCCTGAAGGCCTACGACGGCATGTTCAAGGACACCTTCCAGGAGATCTTCGACAACGAGTTCAAGGCCGACTTCGACGCCAAGGGCCTGACCTACGAGCACCGCCTGATCGACGACATGGTCGCCGCCTCGCTGAAGTGGGAGGGCGGCTACGTCTGGGCGTGCAAGAACTACGACGGTGACGTGCAGTCCGACACCGTGGCGCAGGGCTTCGGCTCGCTGGGCCTGATGACCTCGGTGCTGCGCACGCCGGACGGCAAGACCGTGGAAGCCGAGGCCGCGCACGGCACGGTCACCCGGCACTACCGCCAGCACCAGCAGGGCAAGCCGACCTCGACGAACCCGATCGCGTCGATCTTCGCGTGGACCCGGGGTCTCGAGCACCGCGGCAAGCTGGACGGCAACTCCGAGCTGGTGGGCTTCGCCAACAAGCTCGAGCAGGTCGTCATCGAGACCGTCGAGAGCGGCAAGATGACCAAGGACCTGGCGCTGCTCGTCGGCAAGGACCAGCCGTTCCAGACGACGGAGGAGTTCCTGGCGACCCTGGACGAGAACCTGGCGGCGAAGATCGCCCAGGGCTGAGTCCGCGTTCTTCCCGGCCACAGCGAGAGGCCCGGTCACCGTTTCGGTGGCCGGGCTTTTCCGTGCCCCGGGCGCGGTGGTACCGGAACTTCTCCTGCGCACGGGTAAGGTGCGGCCGCCGAGGAGCCCGTACCGTCGGGTAACGCCGGAGCAGACGTTCGACGAAGGTGTGTACTCGCTCGACCTCCTCGATCGCGACGATCGAATCTGATGCGCGTCTACCTGGACAGCAGTGCGCTGATCAAGCGGGGGTTCGGGAGGCCGGATCCGGGCGGCTCGTGGACACGATCGACCGGTACCACGACCGGAACGCGCTCCTGGCCGCCTCCTCGTTGGCGTGGATCGAGGTGGCCCGGGCACTCCGGGCACGGTCCGATCTGGACTTCGCGGAAGTGACGGACGATGTCGAGGCCGCGCTGTCCGGGGTGGCGGCGCGTCACAACGGCCTGCGGGCAGTCGCGCCGAGCTGAACCGCGTCGGGTATGACTGCCCTCGTGCAGGTGATCCATCCCGACAACCACGTCTGGACCGTGACGCGCCGGTTCGCGCCGTGGCAGCGTGTCATCCAGCCGGTGAACATCCCGGCCGGCGACTACAAGCGCTACCGGTTCGCGCCGCCGAGGCCGCGGCGCACACCCGCGGAGTGGCGCCACGAACGCCGGGACCAGCGCAAGTCCCAGCACGACCGGGAAATCCGCGGCTGGCAGTGGCTCTACCTCGCGCCGCTGCCGCTGGTCGCCGGGCTCGCCGGGCAGGCTCTCGAAGCGCTCGTCGTGGGCCTGCAGATCCTCGTCTGGCTGGTGCTGCTGCCGTTCGCGCTGCTGGAGGTGATCGCGCTGCTGGTGTGCGGGCTGGTCCTCGGCGCGTTGCGGCTGACCGGCCTGGCGCGGGCGCGCGTCGACGTCGTGTGCCGTGCCGCGGGTGAGCGGATCCTGTCGTTGAGCGTCCTGACCGTGCGCGGGTCCGGCACGGCCGGGCAGCTGGCGAAGGCCCTGTCCGACCACCTGTGGAAGGTGCAGCGCCCGTTCGATCCGTACCGGGACCCGGTCACCGTCGCCCTCCTGAGCCGCGCCGGCACTCACGTGGTGCGGCACCACAGCGTCTGGTCACCGAGCGTGCCCGCGTCGTGACGCCTCTCGGGTGGTTCGCCCGCGCGGCCCTGTCCCGGCTGCTGAAGTGTGGCTACCCTTACCCGGAACGCAAGTGAGCTGGTGAGGAGTTCCCGTGTTCCTGGGCATCCCTAAGCGGGCACTGATCATCGTCGCGATCCTGGCCGGCGTCGGGCTGATCTACCTGATGGGCACCGACAAGCAGGTCTCCGAGGGCGCCACCGGCGGCGGCTCGGCCGGCTGCCGCGTCACGGTGACGGCGGACGTGCTCAACGTGCGGGCCGCCCCGGACACCGGCGCGGACATCGTGGGCAAGTTCAACCAGAACGCCGAGACCGACGCCCAGGCCGAGGTCCAGAACGGGTTCCGCAAGATCGCCGAGAACAAGTGGGCGAAGACGGAGTACCTGCGGCCGGTCAGCGGCAACTGCTGAAGTCACAGCGCCACGACGAGTCCCTCCTCGGCGACGATCACGTCACCGCCGAACGCGGCACGCGCCCGCGTCGCGGAGACCACGCGATCGCTGCCCGGCCAGAAGTGGGTCAGCAACAGCCGGCGGGCGCCCCCGGCCGCCGCCCAGGTCGCCGCCTCCGTGGCGGTCATGACGTTGCGTGGGCTGCCTTCCGGTTCCTCCGGCAGCGTGGCGTCGGCGATGAAGAGGTCGGCGTCGCGCGCGAGTTCGCGTAGCGCTTCGGTGGGGCCGCAGTCGCCGGTGTAAGCCACGGTGAGGCCCGGGGCCGTGAGCCGGACGCCGTAGTCCGGGACGTGGTGCGGCAGCGGGAACGGGGTGAGCGAGAAGGGCCCGATCCGCGCCGGGCGGCCGAGGTCGTGCACGTCGAAGACCGCTGCCGGGTCGGGCCGGGGTTCCAGCGCGCGCAGCACGTCCAGGACGCCGGGTTCGCAGTACAGGGGGATCTTCGGCTCGCCGGCGGCCTCGTAGTGCCGCACGCGGGCGAGAGCGCTCACGTCCACGCAGTGGTCGGGGTGGCGGTGCGTGACGATCACCGCGTCGACCTCGCCCCGCGGGAAGTGCCCGAGCAGCGGGCCGATGGTGCCGTAGCCGAGGTCCAGGACGATCCGGAAACCCTGGTGGGACAGCACGAAGCCGGCGCAGGCGCGGCCCGGTTCCGGCCACGCCCCGCAGCTGCCGAGGACGGTCAGTGCGCTCATGGCGGCAGTGTCCAGGATTGTCGGGGGTGGCAGGTAGCGTGCGTGCCGTGTTCACCGTCTCCACAGTCAACGTCAACGGCATGCGCGCCGCCGCCAAGAAGGGGTTCGTCGAGTGGCTCGCGGCCAGCGGGTCCGACGTGATCCTCTGCCAGGAGGTGCGCGCCGAGGCCGGGCAGCTGCCCAGGGACGTCGTCGCGCCCGAGGGGTGGCACGCGCACCACGCGCCCTCGGCCGTGAAGGGCCGCAACGGCGTCTCGGTCTACAGCCGGGCCGAGCCGTCCGAGGTGCGCGTCGGGTTCGGCGCGGCGGAGTTCGAGGACAGCGGGCGCTACCTCGAGGTGCACCTACCGGGCGTGGTCGTGGCGAGCCTGTACCTGCCCAGCGGTGACGTGGGCACGCCGCGGCAGGAGGAGAAGGAGCGGTTCATGGCCGCGTTCCTGCCCTACCTGGTGGAGTTGCGCGGCAAGGCCGAGGCGGCCGGGTGCGAGGTCGTCGTGGGCGGTGACTGGAACATCGCGCACGCCGAGATCGACCTGAAGAACTGGAAGGGCAACCAGAAGAACTCCGGCTTCCTGCCCGAGGAGCGCGCCTGGATGAGCCGCGTGTTCGGCGAGGCCGGGTACGTGGACGTGCAGCGCAGGCTCGACCCGGAGGGCCCCGGCCCGTACACGTGGTGGTCCTACCGCGGCAAGGCGTTCGACAACGACGCGGGCTGGCGCATCGACTACCTGGTCACCACGCCCGGTCTGGCCGAAACGTGCACGTCGCTGGTGGTGGAGCGGGCGCCGAGCTACGAGCTGCGCTGGTCCGACCACGCCCCGGTGACGGCGACGTTCGACTTTTCCCCGGAATAGCCGGAATGCCCGGATGGGTGCGGGTGTTGACCATGGCACACCGACTGAATGGGGGCAGCTCGTGTCATTCGTGATGACGCCGGCCGAACGTGAATCCTTCCTGGCGGGCGTGCACGTCGCCGTGCTGGCCGTCGAGCGCGACGGCCGGGCGCCGCTGGCCGTGCCGATCTGGTACGACTACCGGCCCGGCGGCGAGGTCCTGCTGTGGATGGATCGCGGTTCGGTGAAGGACAGGCTGGTGCGCAAGGCGGGCCGGCTGACCCTGACCGTGCAGGACGAGAGCTGGCCGTACAAGTACGTGTCCGTCGAGGGCAGCGTCGTGATCAGCGACGAGCCGCCGACGCGGGCGGAGGCCCTCGGGATCGCCTCCCGCTACCTCCCGGAGCCCGACGCGCGGAGCTACGTGGACGGCGCGCTGGGGGAGAACTCGCTGCTGGTCCGGGTGCGCCCGGAGAAGTGGCTGAGCAACGACCAGAGCAAGTCCTGACCGCTCTGCGCGCGGGCGCGACCCGCGCGCAGGGTCGTCCTGTCCCCGCCGATTTCCGCGCACCGAACCGGTTGCCGAGCGGGCTGTGCCGGACGAGCCGTCTGACCGGCGATGATGTCGCGCCGGGGCGCGGGGGTGGAACCCCCGTGTCCCCGGCACTCCGATGGGCGCTACTCTCTGCCCCGCGCGTGATCAAGAACGATCGGCCTTGACACGGTCGGTAGTTTTCACGCTGGCAACGGTCGCCCAATAGGGTGACTGCGACGTTGGAACGGCAGTCTCGTCTCAGGAGGCACACCGGTGCGCAACCGAACAGTGCACGTACTGCGGGCCGGCCTGGTCCTCGCGGTCCTCGCGACCGCGACCACCACCGGCGTCGCCTCGGCGGCACCGGCTTCCCAGGCCGAACCGGCCGGTGTCTCGTTCGGCCTGCTCGGTCCCGTCGGCCTCGCCGCGGTCCTGCTCGGCATCATCGGCATGGCCCTGGGCATCGTGCGCCAGCGCCGCAAGGCCCAGGCGGAGGCGGTCGTCCCGGTCATCGTCGAGACCTGCGAAGAGCCCACGCGCCCGGCTCTGACCCCCTACCGGCGTCCCCAGGTCTGACCCGTCCGCGGTCGGACGGTTACCCGGGCGCCGACGAGCAAAACCCGGAGCGACCGCGATCACAGCGGGCACCGGTCCCGCGGCGGACCTCGCTGCCATCGCCGTCCGCGGCGCCTGCGACAATCCAGGTCGTGTCCGAAGCGCCAGAAACCACCGCCCGCCCGCGCGTGCTGTCCGGGATCCAGCCCACCGCCGACTCGTTCCACCTCGGCAACTACCTCGGTGCCCTGCGCCAGTGGGTGCGCATGCAGGACACGCACGAGACCTTCTACATGGTCGTCGACCTGCACGCGATCACGGTCGAGCAGGACCCGAAGGTGCTGCGGCAGCGCACCCGGGTCTCGGCCGCGCAGCTGCTCGCGCTCGGCGTGGACCCGGAGCGCAGCGCGTTGTTCGTGCAGAGCCAGGTGCCCGAGCACGCGCAGCTGTCCTGGGTGCTGGAGTGCCTGACCGGCTTCGGCGAGGCCAGCCGCATGACGCAGTTCAAGGACAAGGCGGCCAAGCAGGGCACCGACCACGCCAGCGTCGGCCTGTTCACCTACCCCGTGCTGATGGCCGCGGACATCCTGATCTACCAGGCGGACGCGGTGCCGGTGGGTGAGGACCAGCGCCAGCACCTGGAGCTGACTCGCAACCTGGCGCAGCGGTTCAACCAGCGCTTCGGCAAGACGTTCACCGTGCCCGAGCCGCACATCGTGCAGGGCACGGCGAAGATCTACGATCTGCAGGACCCGGCGGTGAAGATGAGCAAGTCGGCGTCTTCGCCGAACGGCATCATCGAGCTGCTGGAGGACCCGAAGCGCTCGGCGAAGAAGATCCGCTCGGCGGTCACCGACACCGGCCGCGAGATCGTGTTCGACCGGGAGAACAAGGCGGGTGTGTCGAACCTGCTGTCGATCTACTCGGCGCTGACCGACCGCACCATCGCCGACTTGGAGGCCGCGTACGCGGGCAAGGGCTACGGCGACCTGAAGAAGGACCTGGCCGAGGTCCTCGTCGAATGGGTCACGCCGATCCAGGAGCGCGTTCAGTCCTATCTGGACGATGTGGCCGAACTGGACAAGATCCTGGCCCGTGGCGCAGAAAAGGCCCGTGCGGTGTCGGCGCGCACGCTGGAGCGGGTGTTCGACCGCGTCGGGTTCCTGCCGCCCGCGAGCTGACGTCCACAATGGACCTATTCCGGCCTCGAATTGCAGGGCCGGGACCGGGTCGTTAGCGTTTTCCCGTGGCGGACGAAAAGGAAAAGCTGGTCCCGCGGCTGCGCCGGAAGTACCCGTGGCTCGATCACCTGGTGCGAGCCAACGACGCGTTCGGCGAGCGCTACGGCAACCACTACGCGGCGGCGATCACGTACTTCAGCGTGCTGTCGCTGTTTCCGCTGCTCATGGTGGGGTTCTCGATCGCCGGGTTCGTGCTGGCGAACAACGCGACGGCCCTGAACGAGCTGCGCGACGGGATCGTGTCGTCGACGCCGGCGGGCATCGGGGACTTCGTCGCGAACATCGTCGACACGGCGTTGAAGTCGCGGGGCGCCACCGGGGTGTTCGGTCTGCTGCTGGCCCTGTACTCGGGGATCGGCTGGATGAGCAACCTGCGGGACGCGCTCACCGCCCAGTGGGGGCAGGAGAAGAAGAGCCGCCCGCTGGTCTCGACGACGATCAAGGACCTGCTCGCGCTCGCCGGGCTCGGGCTGGCGCTGGTGGTGTCGTTCGGTCTGACCGCGATCGGCGGCGGGGTCGGCAACCTGATCCTGCGGTGGGTGGGGCTGGACGACCAGGGGTGGGCGTTGTTCATCCTGCGCCTGGCGACGATCCTGCTGGCGCTGCTGGCCAACATGCTGGTGTTCCTGTGGGTGCTGTCGCGGCTGCCGCGGGAGAAGGTGTCGCCGCGCAGCGCGATCAAGGGCGCCGCGATCGCCTCGGTGGGATTCGAGGTGCTGAAGCAGGTCGGTTCGATCTACCTGGCGAGCGTGACCAGCTCGCCGAGCGGGGCCCTGTTCGGGCCGATCATCGGTCTGCTGGTGTTCGCCAACCTGGTGTCCCGCTTCCTGCTCTTCGTCACGGCCTGGACGGCGACGGCGCGGGAGAACCTCGTGCAGACGGTCGAACCCCCACCGCCGGCGGTCATCCGGCCGACGGTGGAGGTGCGGCGCGGCCCCGGTGCGGGCGCGGTGGCCGGAGCGTTCAGCGCGGGCGCGGTGCTGGCCTGGCTGGGCCGGCGGCGCCGGTAGCGCCGGTCAGGAGGCCTGCGGCCCCTGCCGCTTCTTGCGGTGGTGCCCGATCACGAACCCGGCCACGATGATCACCGCCACCACCAGCGTCAGGATCCACCCGGTCACCCCGAAGGGATCCTTCTCCACCGCCACCCCGGCGTCCGCGACGCCGGAATCCGAAGCGGCGCCGTCCGCGGTCACCTCCGGCGCGGCCGGCGACACCAGGTGCCCGACCGGCGAAGCGTTCGTCCGGGCCAGTGCGAAGCCGTAGTCCAGCAGCGCCTTGGCCTGGTTCACGACGGGCGTGGGGCGGTTCTCGGCCCGCATCAGGACCACCGCGACGCGCCGGCCGTTCTGTTCGGCGGCGCCGACGTAGGTGTGCCGGGCGTCGTCGGTGAAGCCGGTCTTCCCGCCGAGGAAACCGGGGTACGTGCCGAGCAGCTTGTTGTCGTTGACGATCGAGAACGCGGGCTTGCCGGGCTGCGCCGGGATCTGCACGGCGCGCGTCGCGATCGAGGCGGCGAACTCGGGCTGCTTCATGGCGTAGTTGAAGATCAGGCTCATGTCGTAGGCCGACGCCGACATGCCCGGCCCGTCGAGCCCGGACGGCGTCGCCGCGCGGGTGTCCGTCGCGCCCAGTTCCGCGGCCAGGTCGTTCATCTTCCGCTCCGTCGCTGGCACCCCGCCCAGCGCGGTGGCGAAGGCGTGGGCGACGTCGTTGCCGGAGTGCATCAGCAGGCCGTGCAGCAGCAGGTCCACGGTGTACCGGCCGCCGGCGACGAGGCCGACGCAGGTGCACTCCTGGCTGGCGTCCTCGACCGTCGGAACGATGATCTGCTCCGGCTTCAGCTCGCGGATCACCACGAGCGCCAGCAGCGTCTTGATCAGCGACGCCGGGCGCTGGCGGGCGTGCGGGTTCTTCGCCGCGAGGACTTCGCCCGTGTCGAGGTCCTGCACCAGCCAGGACGCGGCGGTGGTGCCGGGCGGAACCGCGGCGCCGGACGGGTGGACCACGCCGCACTCGCCCATGCGCGCCCCGCCGACCGCGGCCTTCGGCACCGGCAGGGGAGCGGGCGCGGCCACGCCGGGCGGTGGCTGTTCGGAGGTGTCCACCGGCGGGGGCGGCACGACCGCGTCCGGGCACACGGCGGGAGCGGCCGCCGCGGTGCCCGCGAACGGGACGAGACCGGACAACACAACCAGAACGAGGGAGAGCAGAAAACCGCGTCGCACCAAAGCAGGCTAGAGGACGCGCGTACCGGTTCCCCCGCGCGGCGCCCCGATCCGATCGGGGGATACTCGGAGCATGTCTCGACGTGTGGCGTGGTTCCTGCTGGCTTTCGGGATCTGGTCCTGGGTCATCTGGATCACGTTCGTGAAGAACCTGTGGGCGAGCGAGAACTCGTGGGGGCCGGACGGGTCGGCCACCGGGTTCTTCGTCGTGCACCTCATCCTGGCGATCGTGAGCTTCGCCCTCGGCACGATCATCGGGGTCATCGGGCTGCGCGGCCTGCGCGCGAAGCAGAAGGCCGACGCCTAGCGCGTGTTTCAAGGCTGGGAGCTGGTGTGATGCCGATGAGGATCGTGTCGGCGTGTCGTTGGAACCGCTGCTGCCCATCGGCAGTAACCCTGGCCGCCCGCCGAAGTGGACCAAACGCCAGCTGATCAACGGGATCCGCTGGCGGATCCGGATCGGTGCACCCTGGCAAGACATCCCCCGGGTCTATGGGCCGTGCGCACGGCAAAGGGGGATCCGCAGGTCGAACCGCCCGGCGGGACCGACGCCGAACCTGCTGATCACGGGCTCGGCCGCCCCCGGCCTGCAGCTCCCGAGCCAACCGTGGCTACCTGGGGCGTCGTGGGATCAAGGCCACGATCCCGGTGCCGGCTGACCAAGCGGGGTACCGGCGGCGGGCGTGGCCGTGTGGGTGGCCGCCGCCGGCGTTCGATCCTGGAGGTGGAGTGCTGCATCAACCGGCTCAAACGCAACCGGGCAGTGGCCACCCGCTACGACAAGCTCGCCGTGCGTTTCGAGGCGGTACTGACAATCGCCTCGATCAACGAGTGGCTGCCCCGCTCATGAAACACGCACTAGCCGAAACCCGGTGGAACCCATTCGTTTGCGATCGCATCCAAGCGGCATCGATCACACGGATGGGGGACCATGTTCCGGCTTTCGCAGCTTCTCCCGGTGGCCGTCGCGGGCCTGCTGGGGCTCGGGCTCGCCCCGGCTCACGCGCAGGAGCCCACCTACGCCCCGACCATGCTCGTCCTCGACGGGTCCGGCTCCATGAAGCAGGCGGACCCCACCAGCGGCACCAAGATGGACGCCGCGAAGACCGCGCTCCGCCGGTTCATCGGGTCGGCGCCCGCGCAAGCCCAGGTCGGCCTCACCGTCTACGGCACCCGCACCGGCTCCTCCGACGCCGAGAAGCCGCAGGGCTGCCAGGACGTCCAGGTCCTCAGCCCGCCCCGCGCCATCGACAAGCCCGCCCTCACCGCGGCCGTCGACGGCATCCAGCCCAGCGGCTACACCCCGATCGGCACCGCCCTGCGCACCGCCGCCGACGCGCTCCCGGACACCGGCCCGCGCGCGATCGTCCTCGTCTCCGACGGGGAGGACACCTGCGCCCCGCCCGACCCCTGCGAGGTCGCCCGCGAGCTGACCGCCCAGGGCGCCACGGTCGTCGTGCACGCGGTCGGCTTCGCCGTCGACGCCAAGTCCCGTGCGCAGCTCACCTGCATCGCGCAGGTCACCGGCGGCACCTACACCGACGCGCCCGACGGCAAGACCCTGGAGCGCATCCTGCCGCGCGTCTCCGCGACCGCCCTGCGCACCTACGAGCCCGCCGGCACCCCGATCACCGGTACCGCGACCTGGGACAACGCACCGGTGGCCGAGCCCGGCCAGCACCTGGACACCATCGGGCAGAAGGAGACCCGCTACTACGCGGTGGACGTGCCAGAGGGCGGCGCCGCCCACTTCAGCGCCACCATCTCCTTCCCGCGCATCGACGGCGTTTCGATCACGCAGGACATGAACACGCTGCAGTTGCGCCTCTACGCCGACGGCGGCAAGGACTGCCACGTGTTCGAGACCGAGCAGGTCACGATGTCCAGCGACGGCGAGGCGCTGACCGTCGCCCGCACCCTGGACGGCGACGACGGCACGTGCAAGGGCGGCGGTCGCTACTACGTCGCGCTCACCTGGGACCGCGTCTCCGCCGGGGTGCCGGAGCGGCTGCCGGTCGAACTGCTCACCATCGTCGAACCGCCGGTCACCGACGGTGGCAGCAGGGCGGTCCTGCCGAAGGTCCCGTTCACCGAACCGTCCGCGGACCGGGAGGTGACCGGCGGCGGGTCGTTCACGGTCGCGGCGACGCTGCCGGGCAGTGGCCGCTACCGGGACACGCTGCAACGGGGCGAGTACGTCTTCTACCGCGTCAAGCTCGACTGGGGCCAGGGGCTGGCCTACCGGGTCCACTTCGGACAGGCGGGTGGCAGCGGCGTGGACAACATCTCCAACATCGCCACCTCGCTGTACAACCCGTACCGCGCGCAGATCGACTCCGACACCACGGTCTTCACGGGCCGGCCGGCGGCGCTGCCGTCGACCGAGGACGTGCTGTCCACCGTTCCGGTCCGGTACCACAACCGCCACGCCGACACCTTCTCGGCGCGCAGTCAGGCCCTGGCGGGCTGGTACTACATCGCGATCAAGGTGGGCTCCACCGCCGCGTCCGGCGACGACGTCCCGGTGCCGGTCACGCTCGACCTGACGATCGGCGGCCGGCCGGAGGACGGCCCGTCCTACGCCGGCGCCAGCCAGAAGCCCGCCCAGAGGGCCCCGGTGCTCGTCGCAGCCGAGGAACCGACGGAGACCTGGCCGATCTGGCTCGGCGTCGGCGCGGGCGCCGTCGTCCTGGGCGGCGTCATCACCGTCGTGGTCCGCAAACGGGCCTGAACGCGGCGAAGGCCCCCGCGCCAGGAGCACGGGGGCCTTCGCCGCCGGAAACTCAGACGCGCTTGAACAGCAGCGCGCGCTTGACCTCCTGGATCGCCTTCGTCACCTGGATGCCACGCGGGCACGCGTCGGTGCAGTTGAACGTCGTGCGGCAGCGCCACACGCCCTCGGCGTCGTTGAGGATGTCCAGCCGCTCCTCGGAACCCTCGTCACGGCTGTCGAAGATGAACCGGTGGGCGTTGACGATCGCCGCCGGGCCGAAGTACGACCCGTCGTTCCAGTACACCGGGCACGACGAGGTGCACGCCGCGCACAGGATGCACTTGGTGGTGTCGTCGAACCGCTCGCGATCGGCCGCCGACTGGATCCGCTCGCGCGTGGGCTCGTTGCCGTAGGTGATCAGGTACGGCTTCACCGCCCGGTACGCCTCGAAGAACGGCTCCATGTCGACGTAGAGGTCCTTCAGCGTCGGCAGGCCCTTGATCGGAGCCACGGTGACCGTGGTCTCCTTGCCGTCCTTCGCCAGCAGGTCCTTGACCAGCACCTTGCAGGCCAGCCGGTTGATCCCGTTGATCTGCATCGCGTCCGAACCGCAGATGCCGTGCGCGCACGACCGGCGGAACGACAGCGTGCCGTCCACGTAGTTCTTGATGTTGAACAGCAGGTTCAGCACCCGGTCGGTCGGCAGCGCCGGGACCTCGTAGGACTCCCAGTGCGGCGCGTCGTCGATCTCGGGGTTGAACCGCTGGATCTTCACCGTGATGGTGACCGAGCCCTCCGGCGCGGGAATCCCGTTGACGGTGTTCTGTTCGGCTACCGCGGTCATCAGTACTTCCGCTCCATCGGCTCGTACCGGGTGAAGGTCACCGGCTTGTAGTCCAGCCGGATGTCGGCCATGAACCCGTTGATGCCCAGCGGGGCGTCCGGGTCTGGCTTGTCCGGCAGAATCTTGTACGACATCGAGTGCCGCATGAAGTTGACGTCGTCCCGGTTCGGGTAGTCCTCGCGGGCGTGCCCGCCGCGGGACTCCTTGCGCGCCAGGGCGGCGTTGACCAGGGCCTCGGCCAGGTCGAGCAGGAAGCCCAGCTCGATCGCCTCGAGCAGGTCGGTGTTGTACCGCTTGCCCTTGTCCTGGATCGAGATCCGGCCGTAGCGCTCCTTGAGCCGCTGGACGTCGGTCAGCGCGGTCTTCAGCGTGTCCTCGGTGCGGTACACGGCCGCGTTGGTGTCCATGGTCTGCTGCAGCTCGGTGCGGATGTCGGTGACCCGCTCGCCACCGTGCGCGGTGCGCAGGTGGTCGACCATGCCCTCGACCATCTTGGCCGGGTTCTCCGGCAGCTCGACGAAGTCGTGGCCCAGGGCGTACTCGGCGGCGGCGATGCCGGCGCGGCGGCCGAACACGTTGATGTCCAGCAGCGAGTTGGTGCCCAGCCGGTTCGCGCCGTGCACCGACACGCACGCGACCTCACCGGCGGCGTAAGCGCCGGGCAGGACGGTGTCGTTGTCGAGCAGGGCCTCGCCGTGCACGTTCGTCGGGATGCCGCCCATCGCGTAGTGCGCGGTCGGGTACACCGGCACCGGCTCCTTCACCGGGTCCACGCCCAGGTAGGTGCGGGCGAACTCGGTGATGTCCGGCAGCTTGGTCTCCAGGACCTCCGCGCCGAGGTGCGTGCAGTCCAGGAGCACGTAGTCCTTGTGCGGGCCGGCGCCGCGGCCCTCCAGCACCTCCAGGACCATCGACCGGGCGACGATGTCCCGCGGCGCGAGGTCCTTGATGGTCGGGGCGTAGCGCTCCATGAACCGCTCACCCGAGGCGTTGCGCAGGATCGCGCCCTCGCCGCGGGCGCCCTCGGTGAGCAGGATGCCGAGGCCGGCCAGGCCGGTCGGGTGGAACTGGTAGAACTCGATGTCCTCCAGCGGCAGGCCCTTGCGGTAGTAGATGCCCATGCCGTCACCGGTGAGGGTGTGCGCGTTCGACGTGGTCTTGAAGACCTTGCCGAAGCCACCGGTGGCGAACACGACCGCCTTCGCCTGAAAGACGTGGATCTCGCCGGTCGCGAGTTCGTAGGCGACGGCGCCGGTGGCGACGGGCCCGTTCTCGGTCTCGGTGGTGATCATGTCGAGCACGTAGAACTCGTTGAAGAACTCGATCCCGTGCTTGACGCAGTTCTGGTACAGCGTCTGCAGGATCATGTGACCGGTGCGGTCGGCCGCGTAGCAGGCCCGGCGCACCGCGGCCTTGCCGTGGTCACGGGTGTGCCCGCCGAACCGGCGCTGGTCGATCTTGCCTTCCGGCGTCCGGTTGAACGGCAGGCCCATCTTCTCCAGGTCGAGCACGGCGTCGATGGCCTCCTTGGCCATGATCTCCGCCGCGTCCTGGTCGGTCAGGTAGTCGCCGCCCTTGACCGTGTCGAAGGTGTGCCACTCCCAGTTGTCCTCTTCGACGTTGGCCAGCGCGGCGCACATGCCGCCCTGGGCCGCGCCGGTGTGGGAGCGGGTCGGGTAGAGCTTGGTGAGGACCGCGGTGCGGGCGCGCTGGCCCGACTCGATGGCGGCGCGCATACCGGCGCCACCGGCGCCCACGATCACCACGTCGTACTTGTGGAACTGCATGTCCGCTTCTTCCTCGGGTGGTGGTGGGTCAGCTGCCGGCCATGTCGGGGTCGAAGGTGAAGATCACCAGGGTGCCCACGAACAGGATGAGGACCATCGAGACGTAGAGCACGATCTTCAGCCAGAAGCGCGTGCTGTCCTTGCGGACGTAGTCGTCGATGATCGTGCGCAGGCCGTTGCCGCCGTGCAGCTGGGCCAGCCACAGCATCAGCAGGTCCCACGTCTGCCAGAACGGCGAGGACCAGCGGCCGGCGACGAAGCCCCAGTTGATGCGGTGCACGCCGCCGTCGAGGATGTTCATGATGAACAGGTGGCCGAGCACCAGGACGACCAGCGCGAGGCCGGAGATCCGCATGAACAGCCAGCTGTAGAGCTCGAAGTTGCTGCGGCGGGCGGCGGGGCGCCGCGGCGAGCGCGGCTTGTCGAGCGCGAGGGTTTCGGTCGCCATCTCTACTCTCCGCCTCCGAACATCACCGACACCGTGCGCCACATCATCGCGATCGCGCCGGGGATCATGACGAGCACCCAGACGACGGCGATCGTCCACAGCATGTGCTTCTGGTACTTCGTGCCCTTCGACCAGAAGTCGACCAGCATGACCCGGATGCCGTTCAGCGCGTGGAACAGCACGGCGCCGACCAGGCCCACCTCCATGAGGTTGACCAGCGGGGTCTTGTAGGTCTCGATGACCTCGTTGTAGGTGTCGGGGGAAACCCGGACCAGCGCGGTGTCGAGGACGTGGACGAACAGGAAGAAGAAGGTGAGCACGCCCGTGATCCGGTGCAGGACCCAGGACCACATGCCCGGGTCGCCCCGGTAGAAGGTCCCGCTCCGGCGTGAGGCACCCGCCCGATCGCTCGCCTCCGCCGCCGTCTGGTCGGCGGCGGTGCTCGCCGTGGTGGACATCGGTGTACGGCCTCCAACGTCGTGGTTGGACTGTGCCCGGCTGACCTGCGAATCCACCGGGCCGCGGGGAGCGTCCACCTGGGACTTCGCAGGCGCCCCGGCGGGGTGTTCAAGGCCATCGAGCTTGGATAGAGGGGATGCTAGACCTGCTCGCCATACCGCACTCAACCTGTGGTTGGTGTGTGTGATCGACCAGACACCGTACGCGTGTCGTGCGTCTCATCCTCATTAACACCCCGGCGAAACTTCGCGAAGTGAGGTGAATCTCGCTCACTCGGATGGGTGGGGGTGACTCCATGTGATTGAACTGTCGCAGTGCCGGAGGACAAGCAAACATTTAGGTTACGTGCTGTGGCTCTGGCATGGCCATTTGCTCACAGGCGGGTACCGTTCGCCCGTCGAGCCCGGCACTGAGCCGGGTCGTTCTCGGGTCCGCTGGAACAACCAGCGGGGAGGGAGAGACAGGGTGCGTAAGACGCGTGCCACCACACTGGCCGCCACCGCCATGGCGGCGGCGCTCGCGCTGGCGGGGTGTGCGAAGGACTCCGGCACCAGCGGGAGCAGCAACAACGACAACGCCGCGGCCGGTTCCTGCGTCACGGCACAGGCGCCCGCGGCCACCGCCGCGTCCACGACCTCGAGCGCCGCCGGCGCCAAGGTCGACGCCAGCAAGCTGCGGGTCGCGCTCGCGTTCGACATCGGGGGCCGGGGTGACGCGTCGTTCAACGACGCCGCTGCCGCGGGCGTGGACAAGGCCAAGGCCGACATGGGCGTCACCGACGTCCGCGAGAGCACCGCGTCGCCGACCGAGGACGAGGCCGCCAAGGAGCAGCGGCTGACCCAGCTGGCCGCCGACGGCTACAGCCCGATCCTGGCGATCGGCTTCGCCTACGCCACCGCGGTGCAGGCCGTCGCGCCGAAGTTCCCGAACACCCAGTTCGCCATCGTCGACGACGATTCGGTCACCGCGCCGAACGTCACCCCGCTGGTGTTCTCCGAGGAGCAGGGCTCCTTCCTGGTGGGTGTCGCCGCGGTCTACAAGAGCAAGAACTGCCACGTGGGCTTCGTCGGTGGCGTGAACACGCCGCTGATCCAGAAGTTCGAGGCCGGGTTCATCGCGGGCGCCAAGGCCGCGTCGAACAAGGTCCAGATCACCAGCGACTACCTGACCCCGGCCGGTGACAACACCGGTTTCCAGGACCCGGCGAAGGGCAACATCAAGGCCGCCGCCGAGTTCTCCGCCGGCGCCGACGTGGTGTACCAGGCCGCCGGTGCCTCCGGTAAGGGCGTCTTCCAGGCCGCGAGCGCGGCCAAGGGGCTGGCCATCGGCGTCGACTCCGACCAGTACCACCAGGCGACCGTCGCCGAGTACAAGGACGTCATCATGACCTCCATGCTCAAGCGGGTCGACGTGGCCGTGTACGACTACCTCCGGGCGCTGGCGACCAACACGCTCAGCTCGCTGCCCAAGCGGTTCGACCTGTCGGTGGACGGCGTCGGCTACTCCACCTCCGGTGGCCAGGTCGACGACATCAAGCCGCAGCTCGAGGGCTACAAGCAGGCGATCATCTCGGGCGCGATCACCGTCCCGTCCACGCCGCAGAAGTAGATCTTTTCCAGCCGCGTCCGGGGCTCGGGAGGGTGACCCCTTCCCGGGCCCCGTGCGCCGTTTCCGGGGGTCTCATGACCAACTCACCACCGGCCGTCGAGCTGCGCGGCATCACGAAGCGCTTTCCCGGCGTGGTCGCCAACTCCGACGTCAACCTGACGGTGGCGTCCGGCGAGGTCCACGCCATCTGCGGCGAGAACGGGGCCGGCAAGTCCACCCTGATGAAGATCCTCTACGGCATGCAGCCGCCGGACGAGGGCACGATCGCGATCAACGGCGAGCAGATCCGGCTGCGCAACCCGCAGGACGCGATCCGCGCCGGCATCGGCATGGTGCACCAGCACTTCATGCTCGCCGACAACCTGACGGTGCGGGAGAACGTCCTGCTCGGCGCCGAGAACCTGCACGGCATCGGCCGGGCCGCGCGCGCGAAGCTGGCCGAGCTGGAGAAGCAGGTCGGGCTGTCCGCGCCGCTGGACGCGCTGGTCGAGACGCTGGGCGTCGCCGACCGGCAGCGCGTGGAGATCATGAAGGTGCTCTACCGCGGCGCGCGGATCGTCATCCTGGACGAGCCGACCGCGGTGCTGGTGCCGCAGGAGGTCGACGCGCTGTTCGAGACCGTGCGCGGCATGCAGGCGCAGGGGTTCACGTTCATCTTCATCTCGCACAAGCTCGACGAGGTCCGCGCGATCGCCGACACGGTCACCGTGATCCGGCGCGGCACCACGGTCGGCACCGCCGATCCGAAGAAGATTTCCTCGCGTGAGCTGGCGGAGATGATGGTCGGCTCCGAGCTGCCCAGCCCGGAGACCCGCGAGTCCACCGTCACCGACCGGGACGTGCTGCGGGTGACCGGGCTGCGGCTGACCGTCGAGGGGGCTGATACCACTGTGCGCGCCGTGCTCGACGACATCACCTTCACCGTGCACGCGGGCGAGGTGCTCGGCATCGCCGGGGTCGAGGGCAACGGCCAGACCGAGCTGGTCGAGACGATCATGGGCATGCGCAAGGCCACCGCCGGGTCGATCGAGCTGGTCGACGCCGACGGCAACGCGCGCGATCTGACCGGCCTGGGCACGCTCGCCCGGCGCGAGGCCGGCATCGGCTACGTGCCGGAGGACCGCACCCGGCACGGCCTGCTGCTGACGCAACCGTTGTGGGCCAACCGGATCCTCGGCTACCAGACCCGGCGGCCGGTGTCGAAGGGCCAGCTGCTCGACATCCCCGGGGCCCGCAAGGACACCGAGCGGATCGTCGCCGACTACGACGTCCGCACGCCCGGCATCGAGGTGCCCGCGGCGGCGCTGTCCGGCGGGAACCAGCAGAAGCTGGTGGTCGGCCGGGAGCTGTCCGGCAACCCGGTGCTGCTGATCGCCTCGCACCCGACCCGCGGGGTGGACGTCGGCGCGCAGGCGCTGATCTGGGAGCAGATCCGCCAGGCCCGGCACGACGGGCTGGCGGTGCTGCTGATCTCGGCCGACCTCGACGAGCTGATCGGCCTGTCCGACACCATCCGCGTCATGCTGCGCGGACGTCTGGTGAGCGAAGCCGACCCGGCCACGGTGACCCCGACCGAGCTGGGCTCGGCCATGACCGGAGCGGAGGAAGCCGCGTGACCTCCTGGCGCACCAAGGTGCTGCCGCCCCTGCTGGCGATCGTCTTCTCGGTGCTGATCTGCTCGATCGCACTGCTGATCTCCGGAGCCGATCCGCTGCAGGCCTACGGCACCATGATCGGCCAGCTGTTCAAGGGCACCACCGCCGTGGACACGGTGAACCTGGCGACGGTCTACTACCTGTCCGGGCTCGCGGTGGCCATCGGCTTCCAGATGAACCTGTTCAACATCGGTGTCGAGGGCCAGTACCGCTTCGCCGCCGTGGTCGCCGCGATCATCGGCGGGGCCGTCGTGCTGCCGCCGGTCATCCACGTCGTCTTCATCATCCTCGTGGCGGCGCTGGCCGGCGCGGTCTACGCGGCGGTGCCGGCGATCCTCAAGGTGACCCGCGGGGTCAGCGAGGTCATCTCGACGATCATGCTCAACGCGATCGTCGGCGGCATCGTGGCGTTCCTGATCAACCCCGACCAGTTCGGCGTGCTGACCGGGAACAACCTCAAGACCGAGGAGATCGCCCCGTCCGGCCGGGTGCCGAACATCCCGATCGGCGGCGGTGAGCTGTTCGGCTTCGTGATCATCGCCGCGGCCATCGGCTTCGCCTACTGGTTCATGCTCAACCGCACCCGGTTCGGCTTCGAGCTGCGGGCCAGCGGCGAGTCGACCACGGCGGCGGCCGCGGGTGGCGTCAACGCGAAGAAGATGACGCTGATCGCGATGCTGCTCTCCGGCGCGGTGGCCGGCCTGGTCGCCATCCCGGAGCTGGTCGGCCGCGACTTCACCTACGCCATCACCTCGACCCAGGGGTACGGCTTCACCGGCATCGCGGTCGCGCTGCTGGGTCGGAACCACCCGGGCGGCATCGCGCTCGGCGCGCTGCTGTGGGCGTTCCTGGACAAGTCGGCGGTGTCGCTGGAGCAGGTCGACGTGCCGAAGGAGATCGCGACGATCATGCAGGGCGCGATCGTGCTGTCGGTCGTCGTGGCGTACGAGATCGTGAAGCGGGCCGACCTGGCCGCCGCGCAGCGCCGCGTCGGCCGCGCGCTGTCGGGCGGGCGTCCCGCTTCGGTGAGTGAAGGGGGTGCGGTGTGAGTCTCGCGACGGAAACCGCGGCGCCGCTGACCGTGCCGCCGGCCCCGGGCAAGCGCCGGATCCCCGGCTGGGCGCGTGGTGTCCTGTGGGCGGTGGGGATCGTCGCGGTGCTGTCCACCGCGTCCTACCTGACCGGGGTCAACACGCTGACCTCGACAAACACCGCGCAGACCGCGCTGCGGCTGGCGCTGCCGATCCTGCTGTGCGCGCTCGGCGGTCTGTGGTCCGAGCGCGGCGGTGTGGTCAACATCGGTCTCGAGGGCATGATGATCCTCGGCACCTGGGGTGCGGCGTGGGGCGCCTACTACGGCGGCCACTGGGCCGGCCTCGGCGCGGCGATCGTGTTCGGCGCGCTCGGCGGCCTGCTGCACGCGATCGCGACGGTGACGTTCAACGTCAACCACATCGTCTCCGGTGTGGCGATCAACCTGCTCGGGCTCGGGGTCGCGAAGTACCTGGCGACGCTGATCTTCGAGCCGCTGTCCGGCAACCCGCGGCAGTCGCCGACGGTGCCGACGTTCGACACCTACTCGGCGACGTTCCTGTCGAACTGGCTCACCGATCTGGAGGACCAGCAGCGGGTGTTCATCTCGGACGCGGCGGGCCTGCTCAACGGGCTCGTCACCGGGGTGGCGCCGCTGACGATGATCGCGATCCTGCTGGTGCCGGTGAGCTACCTGGTGCTGTGGCGGACGCGGCTGGGGCTGCGGCTGCGGTCGTGCGGCGAGAACCCGGTGGCGGCCGAGTCGCTGGGCATCAACGTGTACGCGCACAAGTACCTGGGCGTGCTGATCTCCGGTGGCCTGGCTGGCATGGGCGGCGCGTCGCTGGTGCTGCTGCAGGGCGGCGGCGGTTACCTGGAGAACCAGACGAACGGCCGCGGGTACATCGGCCTGGCGGCGATGATCTTCGGCAACTGGCGGCCGGGCGGTCTGCTCGGTGGTGCGGCGCTGTTCGGGTACGCGGACGGTCTGCAGCTGTCCGGCGGCGGGCGGGCGGTGCTCGCGCTGCTGTACGGCGTGGTGCTGCTGCTGTTCGTGATCGTGGTGGTTCAGCTGATCCGGCGGCAGTGGATCGCGGCCGCGCTCGGTGTGGTCGGCGCCGGTGTCCTGTACTGGATCTACTGGTCCAACGACTCGTTGCCCAGCGAGCTGACGCCGTACACCGCGCACGTGGTGACGTTGATCGTGCTGGCGGTGGCGTCGCAACGGCTGCGGCCGCCGAAGGCCGGCGGTGCCCGGTACCGGCGTGGTGAGGGGGACTAGTGGGCGAGATCGACTGGGAGGCGTTGCGCGCTCAGGCCGTCGAGGCGGCGAAGAGCGCGTACGCGCCCTACTCGGGGCTGCACGTCGGCGTGGCCGGGCTGGTGGACGACGGCCGGGTGGTCGTCGGGTGCAACGTGGAAAACGCTTCCTACGGGCTCGGGTTGTGCGCGGAGTGCACGATGGCCGGGCAGCTGCGGCTGAGTGGCGGCGGGCGTCTGGTGGCGGTGGCGTGCCGGTCGGGCAGCGGTGACCTGCTGATGCCGTGCGGCCGGTGCCGGCAGATCCTGTTCGAGCTGGGCGGCGGTTCGTGTCTGGTGGACACCCCGTCCGGGGTCCTGCCGATGACCTCGGTGCTGCCGGACGCGTTCGGTCCCGCGGACCTGCCGTGACAGCGTTCGCGGCGGTCGACGTCATCCGGGCCAAGCGGGACGGCGGTGCGCTGAGCGACGAGCAGATCCGCTGGGTCGTGGACGCCTACACGCGCGGGGACGTGGCCGAGGAGCAGATGGCCGCGCTGGCGATGGCGGTGTTCCTGCGCGGGATGGACGCGCGGGAGACGGCGACCTGGACCGGCGCGATGATCGATTCGGGTTCGCGGTTGTCGTTGCGCGTGGACCGGCCGACGGTGGACAAGCACTCGACGGGCGGGGTCGGCGACAAGATCACGTTGCCGCTGGCCCCGCTGGTCGCCACGTGCGGCGCGGCGGTGCCCCAGCTGTCCGGCCGCGGCCTCGGCCACACCGGCGGCACGCTGGACAAGCTGGAGTCGATCCCCGGGTGGCGGGCTGCGTTGTCGGTGGACGAGATCACGGCGCAGTTGAATTCGGTCGGCGCGGTGGTCTGCGCGGCGACCTCCGGGTTGGCGCCCGCGGACCGGAAGCTGTACGCGCTGCGGGACGTGACGGGCACGGTCGAGTCGGTGCCGTTGATCGCCAGCTCGATCATGAGCAAGAAGATCGCGGAGGGTTCGGCCGGTCTGGTGCTGGACGTGAAGGCGGGTTCCGGGGCGTTCATGAAGAGCGTCTCGGAGGCTTCGGAGCTGGCCCGGACGCTGGTGGAGATCGGCACGGCGCACGGTGTGACCACGACGGCCCTGTTGACGGACATGAACACGCCGTTGGGCGCGGCGGTCGGCAACGCGGTCGAGGTGGCGGAGGCGGTGGAGGTCCTGCAGGGCGGGGGACCGGCGGACGTGGTGGAGCTGACGGTGGCCCTGGCGCGGGAGATGCTGGCGCTCGCGGGCCTCTCGGTGGACCCGGCTCGCGTGCTGGCCTCCGGCGAGGCTTACGAGACGTGGTGCCGGATGATCACCGCGCAGGGCGGCGACTGTTCGGCGCCCCTGCCACGGCCGGCGCACGTCGCGGTCGTGGAGGCGGCCGGTTCGGGATATCTGTCCGCTTTGGACGCGTACGCGGTCGGGGTGGCCGCGTGGCGCCTGGGAGCGGGCCGGGCACGCAAGGAGGACCCGGTCCAGCACGCGGCGGGCATCCGGTGCCTGGCCAAGCCGGGCGAGCAGGTGACCGAGGGCCAGCCGCTGCTGGAACTGCACACGGACACACCGGAGGCGGTCCCGGCAGCACTGGAGGCCCTGGCGACCGCGGTGGAGATCACCGACAAGGCCCCAGAAGCCAGAGAGCTGATCCTGCACCGCGTCAGCTGACGGCGCCGGGTCTTTGAACCCGAGGTAGCTGGGTGGTCATCCCGTCGCCTGACACGTGACGATCACTTTGAGCCAGGCCCGCAACATCCGCTGCCAACGCGAGATGACATGCCAACCTTGCGGGCCTGGCTCAAAGTGATATGCACAAACCGGAAGGCGACGGGATGACCACCCAGCGACCACCTGCCCGAGGTGAGATAACAACGGTCCCCCGTCATCCCGGAGCCTGCCCGTCCGGCGAGGACATCTTTTGATCTTTTTCCCTGCGCTTCGCGCAGGGGGCGCCTCACGGCGCCGAACGGTCACCTTGGGTGACCTCCCCCGCCCCCTCACCTTGAGTGTGTATTGGTCGCCGAGCAGGCGTGTCAAGGCGGGAAAGAGTACCTTGACACGCCTGCTCGGCGACCAAAAGCGGGCTGGGGATCGGGGGCGGGGGAGGGCTGGCGCGTAGTCGGTCTGCTTGCGTTGCCGGCCGCCGGTTGTGCAGGAGGGCTCCGGGCCTTCGCGTAGTCGGTCCACTGCCGTTGCCGGCCGCCGGTTGTGCAGAAGGTGCGGGTCTGGTGCGTAGTCGGTCCACTCCCGTTACCGACCACCAATCCACCGCTCCTCAGTTCGCGGCCCCGTGCCCCAAATCCACGATGCAGAACACGTTCCCCTCCGGGTCCGCCAGCACCACGAAATCCGGGTCCTCCGGGTACAGCTCCCAGTCCACCTGCACCGCCCCCAAAGCCACCAGCCGCGCGGTCTCGGCTGCCTGCTCCTCCGCCGAGTCCACGAACAGGTCCAGGTGCACGCGCGGATGCCGCTGCACCGGCGTCTCACTGCGCATCAGCGCCAGCACCGGCCCGTCCGCCCCGCTGAGGGTGCGCCAGTTCTCGTTCACCCACTCGCCCGTCGGGCGCAGGCCGAGCGCCTTCGTCCAGAACGTTTCGGCCCGGGGGAGGTCGTCGACGCCCAGCACCGGGATTCCCAACCGCAGCATGGTCCGAGCCTAGACACGCGAAAGGCCCCGGGCACGGCGTGCCTGGGGCCTTGCCAACGCGAGAACTCAGGCCTCCGAGTCGTCACCCTCGGGCTTGGCCTTCACGTCGGCGTTCTTCGGCGCCCGGCCGTTGCGCGCCCGCCGCGGCTGGCGCTGCGCGGGCGGCGGCGGGGCGATCTGCGGCACCGACGGCCCACCGCCGAGCATCAGCTCCGCGAACGTCGCCATCGCCTCGTCCAGCTGGCCGCCGATGCGCCGCTCCGACTCCTCGTTGCTGCGGCGCACCAGGGAACCCACCGACTCGGTGTCCGGACGGCTGGACAGCGTGCCCTCGACCCGCGAGAACCCGCTCTTCACCGCGCCGCCGAGGTCGCCGAACTGCGCGGCCACCCCCTCGTCGACCTTGTCGATCCGGCCGGCCAGATCGTCCAGGCGCCCGGTGATCTGCTCCAGGCGCGAAGACAGCGCTTCCAGCCGCTCGGTCGGGTCCAGCATCTCGCCGGTCTCGTCGATCGCGCCGCGCAGGGCCTGCGTGGCCGCCTCGACGCGCTCGCGGTTCTGGCTGTCCGCCTCGTCCACGCGGCCGCGCAGCTCGGTCAGGCCGTTCTCGACCCGCTCGCGCAGCTCGCCGACACCGTTGTCCACCCGCTCGCGCAGCTCGCTCATGCCCGAGTCGACGCGGTCGCGCAGGATGGACTCGGCCATCTCGATGCGCTCCTTCACCGGGCCGTGCACGGCCTGCGGCAGCGCGTCGAGCTTCGCGTCCTGCTTGTCCAGGTGCCCGTTCAGGTCGTCCAGGCGGCGGTGGATGTTCTCCAGCTTGTCCTCGAGCCCGTCCATCCGGCCGGCGACGCCCTCGAACCGGGCGGCCACACCGTCCAGACGGCCGTCGAGCTGGGCGAACGGCTTCGCCAGCTTGTCGACGATGCTCTCCACCGCGCGCGCCAGGTCCGCGAGCGCGTTGTCCTGCGCCTCCAGGCGGGACATGGCCTCGTCCAGGCGCTCGGCGAGCACGCCGACCTCGGTGCGGTCGGGCAGCTCCGACAGCCGCTTGCGCACGGCACCCAGGGAGTCGACCGGAGCGAGCCGCGCGTAGATGTCATCGAGCGCGTCGAAGATCTGCTGCTGCTCGCTCTCGCGGACTTCGGCCGCGCGCACCAGCATGTTGCGCATCCGGTCGAAGGACGGAGCTCCAATGTGGTTATCAGTGGTCACTTCGGTGTCCTTCGTCGGCGGGGAAAGAGGGACGTGGCGGAAGCTTAACCATTGCGGAATTGCTCTGGGTATCGCCCCCGTAAAGGCGGGAACGCCGTGGTGGCCCCGGTTGGCCGAATGCGCGCGGCCTGAAGCTCGAGTGGAGCCTGAGAGTTGCCATCGCGCGCGTCCATGTAGGTGACCGCCGCGGGGGTACCGTCGGAGCATGTCCGACAACGCCACGACAGCGCCCCTGACCATGGAAAACATCCGCCGGGCGCCCAAGGTCCTGCTCCACGATCACCTCGACGGAGGACTCCGTCCGGGGACGGTGATCGAACTGGCCGACGCCCTCGGCTACCGCGATCTCCCCACCACCGACGTGGCCGAGCTGAGCCGCTGGTTCCGCGACGCCGCCGACTCCGGCTCCCTGGAGTCCTACCTGGAGACCTTCGCCCACACCTGCGGCGTGATGCAGACCGAAGAAGCGCTGGTCAGGGTCGCCGCCGAGTGCGTGGAGGACCTCGCCGCCGACGGCGTGGTCTACGCCGAGGTGCGGTACGCGCCGGAGCTGTTCGTCGAGCGCGGGCTGACGCTGGACGCGGTCGTGGAGGCCGTCCTGGCGGGGTTTGCGGAGGGTGAGCGTCGAGCGGCTCAACAGGGAAAAGTCATCCGAATGGGTACTTTGCTGTGTGCGATGCGTCAGCATGCCCGGGCGGCCGAGATCGCCGAGATCGCGGTGCGTTACCGGGACTCCGGGGTGGCCGGGTTCGACATCGCGGGACCGGAGGCCGGATTCCCGCCCACCCGCAACCTCGACGCATTCGAATATCTGCGCACCAATAACGCGCATTTCACCATTCACGCCGGTGAGGCGTTCGGACTCGCTTCCATTTGGGAGGCGATTCAGCATTGTGGCGCGGAACGGCTCGGGCACGGCGTGCGGATCGTGGACGACATCAAACGCGATCCGGACGGCACGGTCCACCTCGGCCGGCTCGCGAGTTACGTCCGCGACCGCCGCATCCCGCTGGAGATCTGCCCGTCCTCCAACGTGCAGACGGGCGCCGCCGCGTCGATCGCTGATCATCCGATCGGGCTACTCGCGGACCTGCGCTTCCGGGTGACGGTCAACACCGACAACCGGCTCATGAGCGGCTGCTCGGTGTCGAGCGAGTTCGCCGCGCTGGCCGAGGCGTTCGGCTACGGCTGGGCCGACTTCCAGTGGTTCACGATCAACGCGATGAAGTCGGCGTTCCTCGATTTCGATCAACGGCTCGACCTGATCAACAACGTGATCAAACCGGGCTACGCCGAGTTGGCGTGAAAGTCCCTTGTGATCGTTAGCGTCGGCAAGTAAGGTCCAAGATGTAGGAACAAGTTCTCATATCTTGGGACGGTCGCGATGAGCCGGGCAGCTGTGCTGGACACGAGGAGTAGGCGCCGGTGGGGCATCCTCGCGCTCGGCCTCGCGGCCCAGACCGCGAGCTGCTCGTTCCTCTACGGCATCCCGTTCCTGGTGCCGGAGATGCGCGCGGCCGGGCTGACGCTCGCGCAGGCCGGCACGATCGTCGCCGCGCCCAGCATCGGCGTGCTGTTCACGCTGATCGCGTGGGGCGCGGCGGCCGACCGCTACGGCGAGCGCCTGGTGATGGCGCTGGGCCTGGGCGCGTCGTCGGTGCTGCTGCTGGTCACCTCGCTGGTCGCGCCGTCGACCGGGCTGCTGTTCGCGTTGTTCCTGCTCGCCGGGATGCTGACCGCGTCGGTGAACGCGGCCAGCGGCCGGGCGGTCATGGGCTGGTTCGGCCCGGACGAGCGCGGCACCGCGATGGGCGTGCGGCAGACCGCGCAGCCGCTCGGCGTCGGCGTCGCCGCGCTGGCCCTGCCGCCGCTGGCGCAGCACTGGGGCTTCCAGGCGGCGGTGCTGTTCCCGGCGGTGTTCGGGCTGGTGGTCGCCGCGCTGGTGGCGTGGCTGGTGATCGACCCGCCGCGGCCGGAGAAGAAGCCGGGCGCGCCGAAGCCGGCCTCGCCGTACCGGACGCCGACGCTGTGGCGGCTGCACGGGGCGAGCGCGCTGCTGGTGATCCCGCAGTTCGCCGTGTCGGCGTTCGCGCCGGTGTACCTGGTGTCGGCGCACGGCTGGAGCGCGCTGGCGGCGGGCTGGTTCCTGGCGGCGGTGCAGGTGCTGGGCGCGGCCGGGCGGATGGCCTCGGGCTACTGGTCGGACCGGGTGGGCAGCCGGTTGCGCCCGATGCGGCAGCTGGCGGTGGCGAGCGCGGCGGTCATGCTGCTGGTCGCGGTCGGGGACGTGACCTGGATGTGGGTGGTGTTGTTCGCGCTGGTCCTGGCGGCGGTGATCACGGTGGCGGACAACGGGCTCGGCTTCACGGCGTCGGCCGAGCTGGCCGGGATCGACTGGGCCGGGCGCGCGATGGGCACGCAGAACACGGCGCAGAACATCGCGGCGTCCCTCACGCCGCCGCTGCTGGGCCTGGTGATCGGCGACTCGCGCTACGCGCTGGCGTTCTGCGTCGCCGCGGTGTTCCCGGTGCTGGCGATCGGGCTCACGCCGGTCCGAGCCGAGACTCGGTCGTCGTGATCGCCTGGCGGAGCGCGGCCCGCGCGGCGGTCAGTTCCGCGGCGCGGGCGTCCAGCTCGGTGAGCCGGGCGCGCAGCGTGTCGAGGACGCCGGGGCAGGCGTCCAGCGTGCCGTCCGGGTGGGCGCAGTCGATGATGCGGCGGATCTCCCGGGTCGGCAGGCCGACGGTGAGCAGTTCGCGGATCTGCCGCACGCGCTCGACCGCGTCGGCGTCGTACTCGCGGTACCCGTTGTCGCGGCGCTGAGCGGTCAGCAGCCCGACGCGCTCGTAGTACCGCAGCAGCCGCTCGGTCGTCCCGGCGCGCTTGGCGAGTTCACCGATCAGCATCGCTTGACCTTCCCACCATGTCAGGGATCAACACTGCCGGGAGTACCACGATTCCCGGAGGAAGACCTTGATCATCGACGCCCACAGCCACGTCCACGACCCCGTCGAGAAGCACCTCGCCCTCCTCGACGAGGCCGGTGTCGACAAAGCGATCTTGTTCGCGACCCGTCCGCACCCCGAACGCGCGACGACGCTGGACGAGCTGAAGGGGGAGATGGCCGTGCTGTCGCGGAGCCTGTCCGGCAGCGGCGACGGCCGGGCCGCGGCCCTGCGTGAGCTGGACGCCGCGCTCGCCGGCTCGGACCGGTTCCTCGGCTTCGGATCGGTGGACCTGTTCGCACCGGACGTGGCGACCGCGGTCGAGGAGATCGGCCGCAAGTGGCACGGCATCGGCGAGCTGACCCCGCCGCCCGGCCGCGCCGATCTGCTCGAACCGGTGCTGGACCCGGCCGGCGACCTGCCGGTCGTGGCGCACGGCGCCGCCCCGACCACCGCCGCCGACCTGGCGACCATCGGCGCGCTCGCCCGGAAGTACCCGCGGACCCCGCTGGTGATCAGCCAGCTCGGCGGTGGGCACTGGATCGACGCGATCGAACTCGTCCGCGAGACGCCGAACCTGTGGCTGGAGCTGTCGACCGCGAGCCTGGTGTTCTCGGTGCGGCTGGCGATCGCGGAGGTGCCGGAGCGGACGTTGTTCGGCTCGGACGCGCCCTACGGCGACCCGGTGCTGGCCCGCGCGCTGGTCGAGCGCGTCACGCCGTCGGAAGCAGCGCGCGCCGCGGTCCTCGGGGGGAACGCGGCGCGCCTGCTCGATCTGTGACGGGTTCTAGTGCACCCGGAGCCGGTTCTCGAACGCCTCCACCAGCTTGCGCCACTCGCTCTGCTCGGTGTCGAACGGGGCGCTCGGCGCGAGGCGGCCGGGGTCCGGCTTCAGCACGAACGACACCAGCCACCCCAGGCTCTCCGAAGTGGACAGTGCGGTGGCCACCGCGTCGTCCCCGGCCCAGTCCGCGGCGTCGGTGATCAGCTCGACGGCCAGGTCCAGCTGCGTCGGGTCGATCGCGTCCGGGCCCTCGGCCAGGTCCTCGTCCAGGCCGGCCAGCACGTAGGTGTTCTCGGTGTCGACCTCGACCTCCAGCTCACCGGCGGTGGCCTTGGCGAGGACCTCGTCCCAAGTGGACACCTCGGCCAGGTCCGAGTCGGCGAACGCCGTGGAGTCGGCCAGCGCCCGCGCGAGCGCCTTCTCCGACTTGAACACGTCGATCTTGCCGTCGCTGCCGAGGAAGATCGGCTCGTCGTCCAGGTAGCAGCGCAGCGAGTAGTACTCGTGGCCGGAGGTGATGATCTTGATCGGGTCGATGCCGACCTCGCCCCAGAACCCGACCGGGACGTCCTCCTCCTCGTCGTCGGAGTCGGTGCTCTCGACCGTGTCGAGGTCCTCGTCGGCCTGCTCGGACTCGACCTCGGCCTCGGCGGACTCCTCCAGGAAGGTGGCCAGCTCCTCGGCGGTCTGCTCGAGCACGCCGGCGTCCACATCGGGCACCTTGACCAGGCCGTCGATCGCGTCCAGCACGGTGTCCCACTTCTCGGACACGGCCTCGGCCAGGTCGTTCCACAGCCGCTCGCCCTCGCGGCCGGTGAACGGCAGCCGCCCCTGCTCCAGCAGCGAGAAGCCCTCGGTGGCGTCCAGCACCTCGTGGACCTCGTCGAGCTCGCACACGTCGGCCAGCGAGCGCACGATGCCGACGATCTCGGCCAGCTCGCTGATCGTCCACGAGTCCGGGTCCTCGGCGACCAGCTCGGGCACGCCGACCAGGTCGTAGGAGTGGTCGTCGTCGGGGATCAGCTCCGGCACGTTCAGCGCCGGGACCGCGTGCCACGCCGGGTGGTCGATCAGGTCGTGCTGCTCGGCGGTCCGGACGAACGCGGCCAGGTGCGCGGCGTCGGGGAAGGCGTACAGATCCTCCTCGTCGCCGAGGAAGGCCTCCCATTCCTCGCCGTCCTCCCGCCAGCGCGGGGCCCAGAGGGTCACCAGGTCCCCCTGCGGCAGCCCGAGTTCGATCGGGACGATGTCCTGTGCCATGCCAGCCCTCCGGATTACACCTGTGTGTGGGAAGCCTACGGCTTGACGGGACCGGCCGCGATGGGCCCCATCTGCTCTCCGGCCGCGGGTGGCACGATGGTACCCACAATGACCCTTTCAGACCTCCTGCCAGCGGATCCGGATCCCGACACGCTGTTCGAGACGTTTTCGGCCTGGACGGCCGAACGCGGGCTCGAGCTGTACCCGGCGCAGGAAGAGGCGCTGATCGAGGTCGTCTCCGGCGCCAACGTGATCCTGTCCACCCCCACCGGCTCGGGAAAGAGCCTGGTCGCGGTGGGTGCCCACTTCACCGCGATGGCCCACGGCAAGCGCAGCTACTACACCGCGCCCATCAAGGCGCTGGTCTCGGAGAAGTTCTTCCAGCTCATCGAGATCTTCGGCGCCGACAACGTCGGGATGATGACCGGCGACTCCGCGGTCAACCCGGATGCCCCCATCATCTGCTGCACCGCGGAAATCCTGGCGAACATCGCGTTGCGGTTCGGTGCCGACGCCCCGGTCGGCCAGGTCGTGGCCGACGAGTTCCACTTCTACAGCGAGCCCGACCGCGGCTGGGCGTGGCAGGTGCCGCTGCTGGAGCTGCCGAACGCACAGTTCGTGCTGATGTCGGCCACGCTCGGTGACGTCACGTTCTTCGAGAAGGACCTGACGCGCCGCACCGGCCGGACCACCGCCGTGGTCACGTCCGCGCAGCGCCCGGTGCCGCTGACCTACCGGTACGCGCTGACCCCGCTGCACGAGACGATGACCGAGCTGCTCACCGGCGGGCAGGCCCCGGTCTACGTGGTGCACTTCTCGCAGGCCGCCGCGATCGAGCGGGCGCAGGCGCTGATGAGCATCAACGTCACCACCCGCGCCGAGAAGGACGCCCTCGCCGAGGCGATCGGCGACTTCCGGTTCTCCGCCGGGTTCGGCAAGACCCTGTCGCGGCTGGTGCGGCACGGCATCGGCGTGCACCACGCCGGCATGCTGCCCAAGTACCGGCGGCTGGTCGAGCAGCTCGCGCAGGCCGGGCTGCTCAAGGTGATCTGCGGGACCGACACGCTCGGCGTCGGCATCAACGTGCCGATCCGCACGGTGGTGTTCTCCGCGCTGACCAAGTACGACGGGGTGCGCCAGCGGCACCTCAAGGCACGCGAGTTCCACCAGATCGCCGGGCGCGCGGGCCGCGCCGGGTACGACACCGACGGCTACGTCGTGGTGCAGGCGCCGGACCACGTGATCGAGAACGCGAAGGCGCTGCAGAAGGCGGGCGACGACCCGAAGAAGAAGCGCAAGATCGTCCGCAAGAACGCGCCCGAGGGGTTCGTCAACTGGACCGAAAGCACGTTCGAGCGGTTGATCTCGTCCCCGCCCGAGCCGCTGACCTCCAGTTTCCAGGTGAGTCACGCGATGCTGCTGAACGTGATCTCGCGGCCGGGCAACGCTTTCCAGCACATGCGGCACCTGCTGGAGGACAACCACGAGGACCGGCCGTCGCAGCGCAAGCACATCCGCCGGGCGATCGCGATCTACCGCGCGCTGGTGGCCGCGGGGGTCGTGGAGCGGCTGTCCGAACCGGACTCCGCGGGCCGGATCGTGCGGCTGACCATGGACCTGCAGCTGGATTTCGCGCTGAACCAGCCGCTGTCGCCGTTCGCGCTGGCCGCGATCGAGCTGCTGGACACCGAGTCGCCGTCGTACGCGCTCGACGTGGTGTCGGTGATCGAGTCCACAGTGGAGAACCCGCGGCCGGTGCTGTCGCAGCAGCAGTTCAAGGCGCGCGGTGAGGCGGTCGCGGCGTTGAAGGCCGAGGGGGTCGAGTACGAGGAGCGGATGGCGCTGCTCGACGAGGTGACCTACCCGAAGCCGCTGGAGGAGCTGCTGGAGGCGGCGTACGAGACGTACCGGCGCGGGCACCCGTGGGTCGCCGACTACGAGCTGAAGCCGAAGTCGGTCGTGCGGGACATGTACGAGCGGGCGATGAACTTCGTCGAGTACGTCAACTTCTACTCGTTGGCGCGGTCGGAGGGGCTGGTGCTGCGGTACCTGGCCGACACCTATGACGCGCTGCGCCGGACGGTGCCGGACGAGGCGAAGACCGAGCCGCTGGAGGACCTGATCGCGTGGCTCGGCGAGATGGTGCGCCAGGTCGACTCGAGCCTGCTGGACGAGTGGGAGGCGCTGCGGCACCCGGGGGAGCAGCCGGTCGTGGCGCAGGCGTTGCCGGAGAAGCCGCCGCCGGTCACGGGCAACGAGCGGGCGTTCCGGGTACTGGTGCGCAACCAGATGTTCCGGCGGGTCGAACTGGCGGCCCGGCGGGCGTACGCGGAGCTGGGGGAGCTGGACGCCGCGTCCGGCTGGAACGACATCGAGTGGGAGGCCGCGCTGGAGGCCTACTACGAGCAGTACGAGTCGATCGGGATCGGCCCGGACGCCCGCGGCCCGGCGATGCTGATGATCGAGAAGGAGCCCGAGGTGTGGCGGGTGAGGCAGATCTTCGACGACCCCGCGGGCGACCACGACTGGGGCATCAGCGCCGAGGTGGACCTGCCCGCCTCGGACGAGGCAGGCACGGCGGTGCTGCGGGTGACGGCGGTGGACCAGCTGTAGGCGGTCGGTAGCTCGGGTGGTTCCCCCGCCGGCTGGTGGTCGGCGCTGGGGCTCGCGTGGGGGCTTGTTGTCCGCCTGGTGGTGTTTGGCGGTGCCTGCTTGGCCCCTTGCCGAGGGTGAAGCCGGACGGGGAGGCCGGTCCAGCTCCTTCCCACCCAGCGGCATGCCGACACAGCTTCTGGTCGGCCGCAGCGGGCGCTGACTCCGGGATGTCCACCCGGCTCGCGCCTGCCGTCCAGCGGTGTCCGCGGCGCGGGCTGCTGGTTGGCCTCGTGCTGGTGGTTGGTGGGGGAGGCGGGCCCGGCTGGTGTCGCCGTCCAGCGGTGTCCGCGGCGCGGCTTCTGGCCAGCGCCATGTCGGGCTGGCCTCGGCGGGCCCGCTCGGCTCGTGCTGCCGTCAGTGGCGTTGCGGCGCGGCTTCAGGCCGCCTCCGTCTCGGGGCTGGCGTCGGGAGGCCCCGCCCGGGTCTTTCCGCCGTCGCGGCCCCAGTTCTCCAGTGCCGGCTCTCGGGTGTCGTGCGTAAGTCCCCTCGCCGCGGCGTCCTGGGGGCTGGGCGCCGCGGCGAGGGGGGTCGGTCAGCGCCGGTGTCGGGGCCCGGCGTCGACCGAGCCTGGGTCCGGCGCGGCGGTTTCTGGGTAGCGGGGCAGGCCGGCGAACGTGCCCGTCGAGCCCTGCTGCTGCGGAACGGCCGGCTGCTGCGGCGGCGGGTCCTGGTCGGTCTGCGGGAAGGGCTCCGGGTTGCGGCGGTACAGCGCCGGTGTGGGCGCGGTGGGCGCCATGTCCATCGGCGAGCCGACGGACGGCACGTTGCCGGAGGCGTAGGCGGGCTGCCCCCCGGACGGCACCTCACCCGACGCGTACGTGGGCTGGCCGCCTGAGGGGATCTCCCCAGAGGGGTAGGCAGACTGCGCGGCGGACGGCACACCCCCGGAGGCGTACGGACGCTGAGCCCCGGAGGGCACCTCGCCGGAGGCGTAGGCAGCCTGCGCGCCTGAGGGCATCTCGCCGCGGGCGTACGAGGCATGGGCGCCGGACGCCGGTTCGCCCGACGCGTAGGCGGACTGAGCCCCGGAGGGCCCCTCGCCAAAGGCGTAGGTGGCCTGGGTGCCGGAGGGCATCTCCCCGGAGCCGTAGGTGGCTTGTGCCGGGGAGGGCATCTCCCCGGAGGGGTAGGCAGGCTGCGCACTGGACGGTGCTTCACCGGAGGCGTAGGTGGCTTGTGTGGGGGAGGGCATCTCCCCGGAGCCGTAGGTGGCTTGTGCCGGGGAGGGCATCTCGCCGGAGGGGTAGGCAGTCTGCGCGCTGGACGGTGCTTCGCCGGAGGCGTAGGTGGCTTGTGTGGGGGAGGGCATCTCCCCGGAGCCGTAGGTGGCTTGTGCCGGGGAGGGCATCTCCCCGGAGGGGTAGGCAGGCTGCGCACTGGACGGTGCTTCACCGGAGCTGTAGGTCGCCTGTGTGGCGGAGGGCACCTCCCCAGAGGCGTAGGTCGCCTGGGTGGCGTAGGGCATCTCCCCGGAGGGGTAAGCCGTCTGCGCAGCGGACGGCGCATCGCTCGCCGCGTAAGCGCCCTGCGTCCCGGACGGCACCTCACCGGAGCCATAAGTCGGCCCCCCGGACTCCGCCGGGTACGCCGAACCGTACGACGGCATCGGCACGTCGGCCGGTGTCTTGGCCACCGGGCGCCTCGGGTCGGGCATCGGTGCGTGGGACGCCGCCGGATCCATCGCCGGGGGCCGCTCGGCCTGCGGGTTCTGCCCGGGCAGGATGTCCATCGGCGATCCGGCCCGCTGCGCCGGCAGCGCGTGGTGCCGCCCCTGCCCACGCGAAATCTCGTCCTCGCCGGAGTACCCGGCCAGCGGGTTCTTGGCGTTGCGCTTCGGCCCGCGCCGGGCCAGCCCAACCAGCCCGAACAGGCCCAGCAGCCCCAGCAGGCCCCACAATCCCGGGGGTATGTCCCGCAGCTGCTCCTGCGCGAGAACGGACTCGGCCGGCGCGGCGCTCGCCACGGCCGAGCCGAACGGCAGGAGGACGCACACCGCGGCGGCGACCGTCCCGAGGCGGGCCCTGTCAGGCATTACAGCTCACTCCCCTGGTTGTGGTTGACGCCACGATGTACCCGCCCCCACCCGGTCCAGACCAGATGCCGACCTAGTGGGTGACCTGCACCACCTGCGCGAGTGACTTCGCTTGCGACGCCGGAATCGTCGGGATCCGCGTGTAACCTGCGCCCATGGGGCTTCGCGAACGGGTGGTTTCCTGGGTGGGCCGCCGTTACCTCGCCAGAGCGCAGAAAAAGGGCTTCGACCTGTCGGTTTTGCCCGATTCTGCGCTCATGCCGCTGCGCCGCGACGGTCTGGACCCCGTGCCCGAACTGGGCGCGACCAGGCAAGCGGCGCCGGTCAGCCGGTTGCCGCTGCCCTTCGGCATCACCGCGTGGCTGGTCACCGGTTACGGCGAGGCGAAGGAAGTGCTCGCCGCCACGGACAAGTTCAGCAACGACTACACCAACCTCGTCGGCAAGGCGGGGTTGTCGGCCGAGCAGAATCCCGGTGGGCTCGGGTTCGCCGACCCGCCGGACCACACGCGGCTGCGCAAGATGCTGACGCCGGAGTTCACGATGCGGCGGCTGAACCGGCTCACGCCGCGCATCGACGAGATCATCACCGAGCAGCTCGACGCGATGGAGAAGGACGGCGGCACGGTCGACCTGATGCAGTCGTTCGCGCTGCCGATCCCGTCGCTGACGATCTGCGAACTGCTCGGGGTCTCCTATGAGGACCGTGACGACTTCCAGCGGCTGAGCACGGTCCGGTTCGACCTGTTCGCCGGGGCGGGCGCGTCGTTCGGCGCGATCTCCGAGTCACTGTCCTATTTGCTCGAAATCGTGCGGAAGCAGCGCGTCGAGCCGGGTGACGGCCTGCTCGGGATGCTGGTGAAGGAGCACGGCGACAACATCTCGGACCAGGAGCTGGCCGGACTCGCCGACGGTGTGCTGACCGGCGGCCTGGAGACGACGGCGAGCATGCTGGCGCTCGGCGCGATCGTGCTGCTGCGGGACCGGCCGACGTTCGAACTGGTGCGCGATTCCGACGAGGCGGCCCGCGATTTCGTCGAGGAGCTGCTGCGGTACCTGACGGTGGTGCAGGTGGCGTTCCCGCGGTTCGCGCGCGAGGACGTGACGGTCGGCGGGCAGGAGATCGCCAAGGGCGACATCGTGTTCGTGTCGCTGAGCGGGGCCAACCGGGACACCGCCCTGGGCGCCGGGATGGAGTCCTTCGACCCCACCCGACCGGCGACGCAGCACCTGGCCTTCGGCTGGGGCGCGCACCGGTGCATCGGGGCGGAGCTGGCGCGCATGGAGCTGCGCGCGGCGTACCCGGCGCTGGTGCGGCGCTTCCCCGACCTGCGGCTGGACATCGAGCCGGAGCAGCTGAGCTACCGCCGGACGTCGATCGTCTACGGCGTGGACAGCCTGCCGGTGCGGGTCAAGTAAGCCCAACCGCACCGCGAGTCCCACGTTCCCGCGCGCGAGTTCCACGTTCGCGCGCCGCGGCGCTTTCGCTGAGCGTGGAACTCGCGGTGCTGAGCGTGGAACTCGCGGTGCTGAGCGTGGGACTCGCGTTCGCGAGCGTGGGACTCGCGCGCGTCACGCGCCGCGAAGCCGCAGCGCCCCCTCCGCCGCCGGGGTGTCCGTGATCAGCGTCGACACCAGGCCGGATCGCAGCACGGCGTCGATCGCCTCCGCTTTCGGTGCCGTGTAGCCCAGCGCGATCACCTCGGGCACCTTCAGCAGCTCCGCCGTGTCGATCGCCAGCACGTGGTGCGCCAGCCCGGTCGACAGCGGCTTCCCCTCGCCGTCGAACAGCCGTGCCGCGACCTCCGCCCGAGCGCCCCGCGCCGTGATCGCCTCGCGTTCGGCCGGGGACACCGCGTCGTACACCGTCGACTCGCCCGGCAGCCACGCCCCGATGCTCACCACCGCCTTCGTCAGGCGCGGGAACTGCGCGAACGTCTCCGCGATCCCCGGCTGCCGCCGCAGGATCTCCGTCGTCCGGCGGTCCGGCAGCACCAGCGGCCCGTAGATCGGGTACGCGTCGCCGCCGGACACCTCCGCCACCCGCCGCACCGTCTCCACCGACCGGTCCCGCATGTCCATCCCGGCCTGCACCCCGCACAGCTGCACGATCGGGCACCTCGGCAGCCGCTGCACCGCCGCCGCCATCGCGTTCACCGACCGCGCCCACGACAACCCCACCACGTCGTCCTCGGTGACCGTCTCCGACAGCAGCCGCGCCGCGAACCCGCCGATCTGCTGCCGCACCTGCGCCCGCCGCCCGGCGCTGGCCGCTCGATTGAGCACGAACGCCTGCCGCAGCCCGTACGCGGACCGCAGCTCGTCGGACAACCGGACGTCGATCGGCGCCGGCGGCGCGAACTCCACCCGCACCAGTCCCCGCTCCAGCGCCGCGTCGATGAGCCGGGCCACCTTGAACCTGCTGATCCCGAAGTCGGCGGCGATCTCGATCTTGGACTGCCCCAGCACGTAGAACCGGTGCGCCACCAGCGTCGCGGTGAGCCCGTCCACCACGCCCATCTCGCTCATTTGAGCACTATAGCTCGCATCCTGTTGACGTGAAACCCGCAAAACCCCTCTAATGCATGGCCAAGCATGTGACCACAGAGTCGTGACGCGCTCAGATGAGCGCAGGAAGAGGTGAGACGGCATGCGCGCCGCCATCGTCGATCAGCCGGGCTCCATCAGGGTCGGCGAGGTTCCCGATCCCACCCCGGGGGAGCGCGACGTCGTGATCAAGGTCGGCGCGTGCGGCATCTGCGGCACCGACCTGCACATCGCCGACGGCCACTTCCCGCCGACGCCCTACCCGATCGTCCCCGGCCACGAGTTCGCCGGCGAGATCGTCGAGATCGGCAAGAACGTCCCCGGCGGCTGGCAGGTCGGCGACCGGGTGGCCGTCGACCCGTCCCTGTTCTGCGGCTACTGCGACCCGTGCCGCGCCGGCCACGGCAACCTCTGCGAAAACTGGGGCGCCACCGGCGACACCGTCAACGGCGCCTTCGCCGAGTACGTGGCAGTGCCCGCCAGCACCTGCTACCGCCTGCCGGACCACCTGTCCTGGCAGGAGGGCGCCCTGGTCGAGCCGGTGTCCTGCGCCGTGCACGGTGTCCGCCGCATCGGGGTCGAGGCGGGCGAGCACTTCCTGGTCGTCGGCGCCGGAACCATGGGCCTGATCATGCAGATGCTCCTGCAGCGGGCCGGCGCGCGCGTCACGGTCGTCGACCGCAACGCGTCCCGCCTGCCGCGGGCCAAGGACCTCGGCGCGCACGCCGTCGCCACCGACGTGTCCGAACTGGACGGTGAGCGGTTCGACGCGGCGGCCGACTGCACCGGTGCGGCCCCGGCGATCGAGGCCGCGTTCGATTCGCTGCGCCGCGGCGGGCGTCTGCTCGTCTTCGGCGTCGCCCCGGCGGAGGCGCGCGTCGCGCTTTCGCCCTTCCGGATCTACAACGACGAGATCACGGTGGTGGGTTCGATGGCTGTTCTGCACTCCTACGGCGCCGCGCTGGACCTGGTGTCCTCCGGCGCGGTCGACACGAAGGCCCTGCTGACCGATGCCTTGCCGCTGGAGCGGTTCCCCGACGCCCTGGACCTGATGCGCAGTGGCGCGGGTCTGAAGGTGCAGGTGCTGCCGGGAGCCCGGGATGCGTGAGCGCCTGGCACTCCTCGCGGTCGCCGCGCTGCTCACCCTGACCGGCTGCGCGGGCGCCGGCGCGCTCGGCGCGGGCGGCAACACCCTGGTCATCGCGATCGTGGCGAACCCGCAGATGAACGACGCCATCTCGCTGTCGCACGAGTTCGAGGCGGCGAACCCCGGCGTGAAGCTCAAGTTCGTGTCGCTGCCGGAGAACCAGGCGCGCGCGAAGATCACCGCCTCGACCGCCACCCAGGGGGGCGAGTTCGACGCGGTGATGATCAGCAACTACGAGACCCCGCAGTGGGCGGCCAACGGCTGGCTGGAGAACCTCCAGCCCTACATCGACGCCAGCCCCGGTTACGACCCGGGCGACTTCATCCCGAGCATCCGCGACTCGCTGTCCTACCAGGGCTCGATGTACGCGGTGCCGTTCTACGGCGAGTCGTCGTTCCTGGCCTACCGCAAGGACCTGTTCGAACAGGCCGGGCTGACCATGCCGGAGCGCCCGACGTGGCAGCAGATCGCCGACTTCGCCGCGAAGCTGGACGACAAGGCGGCCGGCGTCGCCGGGATCTGCCTGCGCGGCAAGCCCGGCTGGGGCGAGAGCCTCGCGCCGTTCACCACGGTCGCCAACACCTTCGGCGCGCAGTGGTTCGACCAGGACTGGAACGCGAAGCTGGACACCCCGGAGTTCCGCGAGGCCGCGAACTTCTACGTCAACCTGGTCCGCGAGCACGGTGAGGTCGGCGCGTCCAGCGCCGGGTTCTCCGAGTGCGGCACGCGCTACGGCCAGGGCCAGGCCGCGATGTGGTACGACGCCACGGTCATGGCCGGGACGAACGAGGACCCGGAGTCGAGCAAGGTCGTCGGCAAGTCCGGGTACGTGGCCGCGCCGGTGGTGAAGACCGAGGCCAGCGGCTGGCTCTACACGTGGGCGCTGGCGATCCCGAAGGTCGGCAAGAACAAGGCGGACGCCTGGAAGTTCCTGCAGTGGATGACGAACAAGGAGTTCGTGCGGACGGTCGGCGAGACCTACGGCTGGAACCGCGTCCCGCCCGGCTGCCGGTTCTCCACCTACCGGATCCCCGAGTACGCCGAGGCCGCGAAGGCCTACGCCCAGCCGACGCTGGACGGCATCGACGCGGCGGACCAGCGCAAGGTGATGACCAAGCCGGTGCCCTACCCGGGCATCCAGTTCGTCGGCATCCCCGAGTTCCAGGACCTGGGCACCCGGGTCAGCCAGGAGCTGTCGGCCGCGATCGCCGGGCAGATCACCGTCGACGAGGCCATCGAGCAGTCGCAGGAGTACGCGCAGACCGTCGGCGATTCCTACCGGGAGACGAAATGACCGCCGTGGCGCCCACAGTGGCAAGTGGACAGGGGGTCGACGCGAAACCGGCCAATCGCAAGGGCGCGAGCCCGTGGGTCCGTCGTGCGCCCCTGCTGCCCGCGCTGTTGTTCACCATCGTGGTGACCCAGATCCCGTTCGTCCTCACGGTGGTGTACTCGTTCCAGTCGTGGAACCTCGTGCGGCCGGGTTCGCAGCACTTCGTCGGCCTGCAGAACTACCTCGACGTGTTCGCCGACTCCCAGTTCCGCGGCGCGATGCTCAACACCGTCGTGCTGACGGTGGTGTGCGTGTTCGTCGCGCTGCTGCTCGGGCTCGGCCTGGCGCTGCTGCTGGACCGCAAGTTCCTCGGCCGCGGTGTGGTGCGGACGCTGCTGATCACGCCGTTCCTCATCCTGCCCGCCGCCGGGGCGCTGCTGTGGAAGACGACGATGTTCGACCCGACCTACGGGCTGCTGAACTTCGTCTTCGGCGGCGAGACCGACTGGCTGTCGGAGTTCCCGCTGGCCTCGGTCATGGCGCAGGTCGTGTGGCAGTGGACCCCGTTCATGATGCTGCTGATCCTGGCCGGCCTGCAGAGCCAGCCGAAGGACGTGCTGGAGGCCGCGCAGGTCGACGGCGCCGGCCGGTGGCGCACGTTCGCCTCCATCACGCTGCCGCACCTGTCCCGGTACCTGCAGCTGTCGGTGCTGCTGGGCGCGATCTACATCGTGAACAGCTTCGACGCGATCTTCCTGATGACCCAGGGCGGTCCGGGCACCGCGAGCACGAACCTGCCGTACTACATCTACCAGCGGGCCTTCCAGGGCTTCGACATCGGCCAGTCCTCGGCGATGGGCGTCATCGTGGTGATCCTGACGCTGATCGTGGCGACCTTCGCGCTGCGCCTGATGTTCCGCGCGTTCGACGTGAGCAAGGGGGTCGTGAAGTGAGCACCGTGCGCAGGCGGCTCGGCCCCGCCTCCCTGACCACGGCGACGTGGGTGGTCGCCATCCTGTTCGTGTTCCCGCTGATCTGGATGGTGCTGACCGCGTTCAAGCAGGAGGCCGACGCCTACACCGATCCGCCGCGGATCGCGTTCACCCCGACGCTGGACCAGTTCGCGAGCATCTTCGAGCGCGGGTTCCTGCCCTACCTGGGCAACTCGGCGTTCGTGACGATCCTGTCCACGCTGATCGTGCTGCTCCTGGGCGTGCCGGCGGCCTACGCGCTGTCGCTGGCCCCGGTGCCCAAGACCAGCAACGTGCTCGGGTTCTTCCTGTCCACGAAGATGCTGCCGATCGTCGCCGCGATCATCCCGCTGTACGTCATCTCGCAGCGCACGCAGCTGCTGGACAACGTGTGGGCGCTGGTCATCCTCTACACGGCGATGAACCTGCCGCTGGCGATCTGGATGATGCGCTCGTTCTTCCTCGAGGTGCCCACCGAGATGATCGAGGCCGGGCGCGTCGACGGGGCGAACCTCCCGACCCTGCTGTACCGGGTGATCCTGCCCGTGGTCGCGCCCGGCATCGCGGCGACCGCGTTGATCTGCGTCATCTTCTCGTGGACCGAGTTCTTCTACGCGGTCAACCTGACCGCGGCGCGGGCCGGCACGGTGCCGGTGTTCCTCGTCGGGTTCATCACCAGCGAGGGCCTGTACTGGGCGCAGCTGTCCGCGGCCGCGCTGCTGGCCTCGCTGCCGGTGATGATCGTCGGGTGGATCGCGCAGAACCACCTGGTCCGCGGCCTGTCGATGGGCGCGGTGAAGTAGCTACTCCTGCAGGGACAGCGCCATGGCGGGGCACAGCTTGACGGCCTCGCGGGCGCTGTCCAGCTGCGCTCCCTCGGGGTGCTCGACCAGGACCACGACCGTGCCGTCGTCGTCCTGGTCGAACACCTCCGGTTCGGTCAGGACGCACTGGCCCGCGCCGATGCAGAGATCGGTGTCCGCGACGATGCGCATGGCTCCTCCTACCAGGTCACCGGGAACTCGTGAATACCGTAGACGCTCGCGTCGTCCTTGAACGGCAGGGAGTCCAGTGGCACGGCCGGGCGCAGGCCGGGGACCTTCCGGAACAGCGTGTCGAACACGATCTGCAGCTCCATCCGGGCGAGGTTCTGGCCGAGGCACTGGTGCGCGCCGAATCCGAACGCCAGGTGGTGCCGCGCGCCACGCTCGATGTCCAGCTCCTCGGGGTGGTCGAACGCGTCCGGGTCGCGGTTGGCGAGGTTGGTCAGCGGCACCACGCCCTCGCCGGCCCTGATCAGGACGCCGCCGATCTCCACGTCCTCGACCGCGACGCGGGAGGCCGCGAACTCGGCGATCGTGAAGTACCGCAGCAGTTCCTCGACCGCGGGCAGGGTCTTCGACGGGTCCTGCCGGATCTTCTCGATGTCCTCCGGGTGTTCCAGGAACGCCATGGTGCCCAGCGAGATCATGTTCGCCGTGGTCTCGTGGCCCGCGATGAGCAGCAGGAACGCCAGGCTCACCAGCTCCTCGCGGTCGTCCTGCTTGTCGAGCTGGCGGCTGAGCAGGTCGTCGGCGGGCGCCTTCGCCTTCTGCTCGATCAGGTCCGCGAGGTAGTCGCGCAACGCGTCGATGGAGGCTTTGCGCTCCAGCGGTGGGGTGACCCGGCTGATCAGGCGCGACGAGTGCAGCTGGAAGAACTCGTGGTCGGCGTAGGGCACGCCGAGCTGCTCGCAGATGACCAGTGACGGCACCGGCAGGGAGAGCGCTTTCACCAGATCGGCCGGCTTGGGGCCGGCGAGCATCGCGTCGATGTGCTGGTCGACGATCTCCTGGATGCGCGGGCGCAGCGCCGCCATGCGCCGCACCGTGAACTCGCCGACCACCTTGCGCCGCGCCGGGCCGTGCTCCGGCGGGTCCATGCCGATCAGCGACGCGCGGAACGTGGTGTTCAGGCGCTGCCCCTTGACCAGCAGCGGGAACTTCGGGTGGCGCCGGTCGGAGCTGAACCGCGGGTCGGTCAGCATCGTCCGGATGTCCTCGTGCCGGGTGAGCGCCCAGGCCGGCTCGCCACTGGGCAGGGTCACGCGCTGGACCGGCGCCTCCTCCCGCAGCCTGCGGTGCTCGTCCGGTGGCCCGTAGGGACAGCCGCGGGTGATGGGCAGTGTGGCGGGAAGCTGAGCGGTCACGGTTCCACCCCAATCCGGACAAAATGTGGAAGGATGTCGTCCACTTATTGCTCAACGTACTGATGTGGAAGCTTTTCGTCCACGTACGTTCGGGTGAGAGAATCTGGCGGGGGTCACGGAGAGGAACGACATGACGGCTTCGGAGACCCGGCTGCGCGCGGACGCCCGGCGCAACCGCGACCAGATCGTCGCCACCGCCCGCCAGGTGTTCGCCGCCGCGGGGCCGGACGTGCCGATGGAGGAGATCGCGCGTACCGCCGGGGTCGGCGTCGGCACGCTCTACCGGCGGTTTCCCGACCGGGAGGCGCTGATTCGGGCCGTGGCGCGGGAGAGCTTCGCGCAGGTCCTCGCCGACGCGCGGGAGGCGGCGGCCGAGGAGCCGACGGCGTGGGACGCGCTGGTGCGCCTGGCCGGCCGGTCGCACCAGCTGCAGGCGAGCGTCCAGCTCGCGCTGGTCTCCGAGCGGGCCAGGGAGATCCTCAAGGGCGACCGGCAGACCGCGGAGTTCCGCGACGCGCTGCTGGCCGAACTGGACGCGATCGTCCGCGCGGCGCAGGCCGAGGGATCGGTGCGCGCCGACATCGGCACCGGGGACGTCGCCATCCTGTTGTCGCTGGTCCTGCGCCGGCCGTCGGCCGTGGACGACCCCACGTTGCTGGCCTCCGAGCGCGTGGCGGTCCTCATGCTCGACGGACTGCGAGCGCGTCCCGGCAGCCCGTTGCCCGGGCGCCCGATCACCGGCGAGGACCTCCAAATCCATTGACGGGTACCGGTATGGTGCTCGCGATGGTGCTGCCTCCGCCCCGCCTCGACCTGGCGCGCTACCGCGCCCCGGTCTGGGCCGGTGTGCCCGCGCGGGCCGGGCGGAAGGTGCGGCTGCGGGTGGTCACGCCGGCCGATCAGCGCAGGCTGGCGGGGTTCGACCGGGAGGCGGCCGACACGCGGCGCGTCGGTGAGTACCGGCACTGGGCGGCCCACCGCGCCGAGGCGGATTTCCACTTCGCGATCGAGACCCTGCGGGGCGGGCTGGTGGTCGGCTCGCTCTCGGCCACCGAGGCGGACTCGCCGGACCGCTTCAGCTACGGCATCGGGATCGGCCCGCAGCACCGGCGGTGCGGCTACGCGGGCGACGCGGTGATCACGTTGCTGCGCTTCATGTTCGGTGAGCGCGGCTACCGCAAGTGCGAGGTCAGCATCTACGGCGGCAACGTGGCGTCGCTGTCGCTGCACGCGAGGCTCGGCTTCCGCGAGGAGGGCCGGCTCCGCGACACCGAACTGTCCCGCGACGGCGTCAAGTACCTGGTGCTGATGGGCATCACGGACACCGCGTTCGCGGAGATCCACCCGGACTTCCCGGCCGCCGAGGTGCGCGGCCGCCACTGGCGCCCCCGCGGCCGCCACCGCGACCGCTGAGCCCGCCGAGGGCTTGCTTGGCGGGGTAGTCACCGGGGGTCGCTGGGCCACCCGGCCCCGCCGCGGCTCGCGTTCCGCGCGGGTCGTCCCCGCGACCGCTGACCTCGTCTGGCGAGGCCGCGGGGCGCGGCAGCCACCGGGACCGCCGGGCCACCCGACCCCACCGCGACTTGCGCTTCCGCGCGGGTGGCCGGGCCACGGAGGTGCGGGCCATCCCCGCGACCCGTTGAGCCCAGCCGAGGGCTTGCGTGGCGGGGCCATGACGCGGTGGTCACCGTCCCGCCGGGCCACCCGTCTCCACCGCGGCTCGCGCTTCTGCGCGGCGGCCCGCCCGCTGAGGTGCGGGGCCGCCACGGGCGCCCCCGCGGCCGCCACCGGGACCGCTGAGCCCGCCGAGGGTTTGCTTCGGGGCGCGGCGGTCACCGTGACCGCCGGGCTACCGACCCCGCCGATGGCTTGCGCGGCGCCTGGCGCAAGCGACCCCGCGACCGGCCGCGTCCTCCGGGGCCCGGCCCCGCCGCGAGTCGCGGCCCGGTGGGTTCACGCCCGTCGGTTCCTGCCGAGTCGCGGCAGCTTCCCCGCGCCGAAGCCGTGGGGAGGCCACTCGCGACCCCGCGACCGTCAGACACCCATCGGGTGCCAGACCGTCTTTGCCTCCAGGTAACGCCGTAGCCGGGTGATGTCCGGCCGCTGCGTCCAGTCCGGCTCCTCCGCCGGCACCGCCAGCACCCGCTTCACCGTGCCCGCCGCCTCCCGGGCCAGCTCCGCCCGCGCCTCCACATCGGCGCCCGTCGGGTCCAGGGCGTTCACGTCGCCGTGCGAGGCCAGCCACGGCCCCAGCTCCGCGGCCCGCCCGGTGAGGATGTTCGCCACCCCGCCCGGCAGGTCCGACGTCGCTAGCACCTCCGACAACGTGATCGCCGGCAGCGGCCGCTCCGCGCTGCTCACCACGACCGCCGTGCACCCCGTGGCCAACGCCGGCGCGAGCACGCTCACCAGTCCGAGCAGCGACGACTTCTGCGGCGCGAGGATCCCGACCACCCCGGCCGGCTCCGGCACGGTGAACGAGAAGTACGGCCCGGCCACCGGGTTCGCCGCGCCCAGCACGCTCGCCACCTTGTCCGTCCACCCCGCGTACCAGACCCAGCGGTCGATCGCGGCGTCCACGACCGCCTCGGCGCGACGCCCGGACAACCCCTCGGCCGCCCCGACCTCGGCGACGAACTGGTCGCGGCGCCCCTCCAGCATCTCCGCGACCCGGTACAGCACCTGTCCGCGGTTGTACGCGGTCGCGCCCGACCAGCCGCCGAACGCCTTGCGCGCGGCCACCACCGCGTCGCGGACGTCCTTGCGTGACGCGTGCGCCGCATGAGCCAGGAAGTTCCCCTTGCTGTCGCTCACCGGGTACACCCGGCCGGACTCCGAGCGCGGGAACTTGCCGCCGATGAACAGCTTGTACGTCTTCGCGACGGTCACCCGCTCAGACATCGAGGTATCCCTCCAGACCCGTGCGGCCACCCTCGCGGCCGAAGCCCGACTCCTGGTAGCCACCGAACGGCGCCACCGGGTCGAAGCGGTTGAACGTGTTGGCCCAGACCACCCCGGCACGCAGCCGGTTCGCCATCCACAGGATCCGCGAGCCCTTCTCGCTCCAGATCCCGGCGGACAGCCCGTAGGGCGTGTTGTTGGCCTTCGCGACCGCCTCGTCCGGCGTGCGGAAGGTGAGCACCGACAGCACCGGCCCGAAGATCTCCTCGCGCGCGATCCGCATCGACTGGTGCACCCCGGAGAACACCGTGGGGGCGAAGAAGAACCCGCGGCCGGGCACCGGGCACGGGCTGGTCCACCGCTGCGCGCCCTCGGCCTCGCCGGAGTCGGCCAGCTCGCGGATCTTGCCCAGCTGCTCGGCCGAGTTGATCGCGCCGACGTCGGTGTTCTTGTCCAGCGGATCACCCAGCCGCAGCGTCGAGATCCGGTACCGCAGCTTGTCCAGCAGCTCGTCGGCCACGGACTCCTGCGCGAGCAGCCGCGAGCCGGCGCAGCACACGTGACCCTGGTTGAAGAAGATGCCGTTGACGATGCCCTCGACGGCCTGGTCCAGCGGCGCGTCGTCGAACACCACGTTCGCCGCCTTGCCGCCCAGCTCCAGCGTGAGCCGTTTGGGCGTGCCCGCGACCTGGCGCTGGATCAGCTTGCCGACCTCGGTCGACCCGGTGAACGCGATCTTGTCCACCCCCGGGTGCCCGACCAGCCGCGCGCCCACGTCACCGGCGCCCGGCAGGATGTTCACCACGCCCGGCGGCAGCCCGGCCTGCTGGCAGATCTCGCCGAACACCAGCGCGGTGAGCGGGGTCGTCTCGGCCGGCTTGAGCACCACCGTGTTGCCGGTGGCCAGCGCGGGCGCGATCTTCCAGGCCAGCATCAGCAGCGGGAAGTTCCACGGGATGATCTGCCCGGCCACGCCCAGCGGCTTCGGATCCGGGCCGAAGCCGGCGTAGTCGAGCTTGTCGGCCCAGCCCGCGTGGTAGAAGAAGTGCGCGGCGACCAGCGGCAGGTCCGAGTCGCGGGACTCCTTGATCGGCTTGCCGTTGTCCAGCGTCTCCAGCACCGCCAGCTCCCGCGAGCGCTCCTGGATCAGCCGCGCGATGCGGAACAGGTACTTCGCGCGCTCGCTGCCCGGCATCGGGCCCCACGTCTTCTCGAACGCCTTGCGCGCGGCCTTGACCGCGGTGTCGATGTCGGCGGCGCTGGCGGTGGAGACTTCGGCGAGGACCTCCTCGGTCGCCGGGTTGACGGTCTTCAGCGGTTCGCCGCCGCCGTCGACGAACTCGCCGTCGATGAACGGCCGGTAGCTCGGCTTGAGGTTCGCCAGGTCGCGCGACTCGGGCGCGGGCGCGTACTCGAAGGCAGGCATCAGTCCACCGCCACGTAGTCGGGGCCGCTGTAGTGGCCGTCGTGCTGGGTGCGCCGCTGCAGCAGCAGGTCGTTGAGCAGGCTGGAGGCGCCGAACCGGAACAGCTCCGGGGTGAGCCACTGCTCGCCGGCGACCTCGTGCACGGCCACCAGGTACTTGATCGCGTCCTTGGTGGTGCGGATGCCACCGGCCGGCTTGACGCCACGCAGCTCGCCGGTCGCGGTGAACCAGTCGCGCACGGCCTGCAGCATCACGTGCGTGACCGGCAGGGTCGCGGCGGGGGAGACCTTGCCGGTGGAGGTCTTGATGAAGTCGCCACCGGCCAGCAGGGCCAGCCAGGACGCGCGGCGCACGTTGTCGTAGGTGACCAGCTCGCCGGTCTCCAGGATGACCTTCAGGTGCGCGGTGCCACACGCGGCCTTGATGGCCTGGATCTCCTCGAACACCGCGCCGTACCGGCCTTCGAGGAAGGCACCGCGGTCGATCACCATGTCGACTTCCGTGGCGCCGGACTCGACCGCCAGCGCCACGTCGGCCAGCTTCACCTGGCGGGACGACCGGCCGGAGGGGAAGGCGGTGGCGACGCTCGCGACACCGATGTCCGTGCCCTTGAGCCCTTCGACGGCCGTCGCGACGAGGTCCGGGTACACGCACACCGCGGCGACCTGCGGCGTGTCCGGGCGGTCCGGGTCGGGACGCCGGGCCTTCGCGGTCAGCGCGCGGACCTTGCCGTGCGTGTCGGCGCCCTCGAGCGTGGTCAGGTCGACCATCGAGATCGCGGTGTCGATGGCCCAGAGCTTGCTGGACTTCTTGATGCTGCGGGTCGCCAGGGCGGTGGCCCGGGCCTCGACCCCGACCTGGTCCACGCCGGGCAGGCCGTGCAGGAAGCGCCGGAGGCTCGCGTCGTCGCGGGTGGCGTCGGCGAGAGCGGCCGGCAGGGTGGGTGCGCTCACCCCGTAGAGGCTAGTACCGGACCGCGCCCCCGTGCGGAGACGCGGTCCGGTCGGGACTACGGCGTTTGCCCGGCCTCGTCGACGAGCCCGGTGGCGAGCAGTGCCTTACCCGCTGCCCGGCCGTCGTGCGAGGTCGTGGTCCAGCCGAGGACCTGGTAGGTGTCCCGGTCGAAGACCAGCGTGGTCATGTCACCGGCGTTGGTGGTGGTGCGCGTCACGCCGAGCCCGTGCCGGCCCGAAACGTCCCACATGTCGTCGATCAGTTGCACCCCGGGCACCGTGGCGGCGACGCGGTAGAGCGCGGCCTTGAGGTCGGGCGGGGCCGCGCCGTCGACGAGGTGCGCGATCATCTGGAAGGCCCACTGGTCGACCGTGTAGAGGTTCTGGACGCCCAGCCGGTCCAGATCACCCTGGACCTGCCGGTAGATCTCCGCGCGCAGCGCCGCCGGGTCGGTCGGCAGGGTCTCCAGGTAGTCGTAGCTCTGGTTGTACAGCGACGGCTCACCGACTTCGGGAATCACGCCGCGCCAGGGCGCCGCCCGCTCGTCCCGGACCTCCGCCTCGGAGCCGTCCGTCTTCACCCAGGTGTCGACGCGCTTGGGCCGCGTGTCTTCGCTGGAGACGGTCACCGAGCTGGTGTAGGTCCAGTCGCCGTGCCCGGCGGGCGCGGCGGCGGCCGCGTCCGCAGCCAGGGAGAGCACCGTCGCCGCGGTGGCGGGTGGCGCTCCCGGCCCGGAGATGCCCACCATGACGGCGACCGCGGCGGCCGCCGCGACGGCGGCGCCGGAGATCGCCAGGCGCGGCCTGAACCGGGGTCGCACGGCCCGGACCGGCGCCGGGTCGGCGGCCCGTTCCAGGATCGCCATCCGGTGCCTGCTCAGCACGACGGGGTCCGGCTCGGCGACGTCCGGCCGGAGGCGGGTGATCAGGTCGAGGTCATTCATCGTTGTCCTCCATGGGAAGCGCGGCCCGCATCTTCGTGCGGGCGCGGTGCAGGCGGGAACGGACCGTGCCGATCGGGATGTCCAGCGCCAGTGCCACCTCGTCGTAGGACAGGTGCTCCCACGCGACGAGGAGCAGGACGTCCCGTTCCGGTGCGGAAAGCCGGGCGATGGCCTGCCCGAGTGGCTGGGCCGCGGCGCTGACCCGGTCGGAGACCACGTCGTCGTGGTTCTCCTCGTGCGGGGCGGGGCCGGTTCTGGCCAGTGCCCGCAACCGCCGGGCTTCGGTCCGCCGGTGCCTGCTGATCAGATGGGTCGCGATGCCGTAGAGCCACGGCAGCGCGCTCGGGTGGCTGACGTCGAAACGCCGCCGCTTGTCGAACGCGACGAGCATCGTCTGGCCGGTCAGGTCGTCGGCGAGTTCGCTGCCGACCCGGCGGGCCAGGAAGCGGTGCACCGTCGCGGCGTGCCGGTCGAAGATGAGTGCGAAGGCGTCGGCGTCGAACCAGGAGCGTTCGATGATTCCGGCGTCGCTTTCGGTCCGCGCGGACGCGAAGGTCATCGGGCGCCTCCCTCCGGAGGGACGGGTGATCTTGTCACCCTCTATTCGCCCGGCGCGGTGATTGGGTTCGCGCTAGTTCTTCCGCGGTTTGCGCACGACCGTGACCGCGCCCCAGAACGCGAGCCCGGTGACCTTGACGACCGGCGCGCCCGGCGGCGGGGGCTGCGTGGACGCGCCCTCGCGGTCCTGGCTCTCGAAGGCGCCCATGAACCCGACGCCGGTGACCTCGACGATGATGTCGTTGGGCACCACGATGTCGATGCCGCCCATCACCGCGACGGCCGTGATGGTGGTGTGCCGTTCAGCGAACCGGGCGCCGCGCAGGTCCATCTCGACGCTGCCCCAGAACGCGACGCTGGTGTGCTCCGGCGGCACCGTCCACGGACCCTTGCGGGTGACGCCGGACATCACCGCGACGGAGACCTTCGAGCCGGGCACGCCACCGATGCGGTGGTCCGGGGTGAGGGCGCGGGGAGCGGCCGGCTGCACGGCGGCCGACGGCACGCCCGGCAGGTCCGCGACCGGCGGCTCCAGTTCGGCGAGCGTCTTGGCGGCGTACACGGTGTCGAGCCGCTCTTCCAGCTCCTGCACGGTGATCCGGCCCTCGGCGAGCGCGTTGTGCAGGACCTGCGCGACCCGTTCGCGGTCCGCGTCGGAAGCCCGCATCGGCGGGCGCTCGGGAGTCCCAGGCTGTTCCACGGCGCGAGCGTACCGAGCCGCGGCCCATGTGCGGCGGGTTTTCGCCGGTGCCGATCGGCTACCGTGACGCGTCATGGACGTGCTTGTCGTCGATCATCCGCTGGCCAAGGCCAGGCTGTCGACCATGCGTGACGCCCGCACGGACAGCGCGGCCTTCCGGGCGGCCCTGCACGAGCTGACCGTCATGCTGATCTACGAGGCCACCCGCGAGGCGCCGGTCCGCACCGAGCGCATCCACACGCCGGTCGCCCGCACCGACGCCGTCCGCCTGGCGAACCCGCCGCTGCTGGTGCCCGTCCTGCGCGCCGGGCTGGGCATGGCCGACCAGGCGCACAAGCTGATCCCCGAGGCGCAGATGGGTTTCGTCGGCCTGGCGCGCGACGAGGAGACCCTCCAGCCGACGCCGTACATGGAGTCGCTGCCCGACGACCTGTCCGACCGCCCGGTGCTCGTGCTCGACCCGATGCTCGCCACCGGCGGCTCGATGGAGTACACGATCCGGCTGCTCACCGGCCGCGGTGCCACCGACGTCACCGCGATCTGCGCGCTGGCCGCGCCGGAGGGGCTCAAGCACCTGGAGGACTCCGGCCTGCCGGTCCGCGTGGTCACCGCGAGCGTCGACGAGAGGCTCAACGACTCCGGCTTCATCGTCCCCGGCCTCGGCGACGCGGGGGACCGCCAGTACGGTGCCCGCTGACCCGTACTGGAACACCAACGTCGCCCGGCACCGGGACATCCTGCGCGCCGTGCCGGACGGCTGTGGCGACGCCCTGGACGTCGGCTGCGGCGACGGGCTGCTCGCGCGGAAGCTGACCGCGCGGGCGAAGCGCGTCACCGGGATCGACAGCTCGCCGGAGATGATCGCCCGCGCCTGGCAGCAGGGCGGTGGTCCCGAGTTCGTCGAGGGCGACTTCCTCACCGCCGACCTCCCCGCTGAGGGCTACGACTTCGTCTGTTCGGTCACGGCGATCCACCACATGGACTTCGCAGGGGCCCTCACCCGCATGCGCGACCTGCTGCGCCCCGGCGGCACCCTCGTCGTGGTCGGTTTCGCCCGGGAAGCGACCGTGGCGGACTGGGCGATGTGGGCCGCCGCCACTCCCGTCGTGCGGACCGTCAAGGTGCTGCGCGGCGCGAGCGGCCCGCCGGGCATGCCCACGGCCGATCCGGTGATGAGCTACCGCCAGGTCCGGGACACGGCCGGGCGAATACTGCCCGGCGTGCGCTACCGGCGCCACGTGCTCCGCCGCTACTCCCTGACCTGGGTCAACCGCCACCCATCCGCATGAGCGCGCAGCGCCGCCTCGTAGGAGCCGGCCACGTCGAAGCCGGGCGGCAGGTTCCCGTTCAGCTCCAGCGACACCAGCCCGTGCACGATGCCCCACGCGCTGACCGCGATCACCTCGGGCGCGACCGGCTGGAACAGCCCGGCCCCGATCGCCGCGCGGACGGTGTCGACCAGCGGCGCGAGCGACTCCCGCGCGACCCGCGACGCCTCCGGGTCCGGCTCGAACCCGGGCACCGCCTTGGTGAACATGATCGAGTACAGGTGCGGGTCGGCCAGCGCGCTCTCCCGGTAGGCCAGCCCGAGCCGCACGAAGTCCTCCACCGGGTCGCCGGACCGCTCGATCCCGCGCAACCGCGCCCCGAACCGCCGGAACCCCTCCTGGTAGACGGCGTTGACCAGCTCGGGCTTGCCGCCGAACAGCGAGTACACGGCGGTGGTCGAGGTGCCCGCGTCGGCGGCGAGCTTGCGCAGGCTGAGCGCCTTCGGCCCGTCCGTGGACAGCAGCTCACCGGCCCGGTCGAGCAGTTTCAGCCGGAGCGCCTCGTCGTGGGTGCGCGGTCGTGCCATGGGCCCAGGCTATCGCGACAGTGTTATCAATCGCCGGATCAGGATTTGACCTGGAGTGCACTCCAGGTCGTAGTGTCGGCACCATGAGCTACTCGATAGCGGAAGCCGCACGTCGCAGCGGGCTGTCGATCGACACCCTCCGCTACTACGAGCGCATCAAACTCCTCGAACCGCCCGCCCGGGACGCCGCGGGCAGGCGGGCCTACTCCGACGACGACCTCGCGTGGCTGGAGTTCCTCACCAAGCTCCGCACCACGGGTATGCCGATCAAGATGATGCGGGAGTACGCGCAGCTGCGGTCCGCCGGTGACGCCGGCGCCGGCCGCCGCCGGGCCATCCTGGTCGAGCAGCGCCGGTCGGTCGCCGAACGCATCGCCGAGCTGCAGGCCTGCATGGACGTCCTCAACTACAAGATCGAGAACTACGACCGGATCTGCGCGCTCATCCCGGGCGCCGCCGGCGTGGTCCGGGAGGAGATCTCCGCGTGATCCCGACCAGGAAGCTGGGCGAACTGGAGGTCGGCGCGCAGGGCCTCGGCTGCATGGGCATGAGCCAGGCCTACGGCGTGCGCGACGACGACGCGGAGTCGATCGCGACGATCCACCGCGCGCTCGAACTGGGCGTGACGCTGCTGGACACCGCGAACGTCTACGGCACCGGCGCCAACGAGGAGCTGGTCGGCCGCGCCATCGCCGGCCGGCGCGACCAGGTCGTGCTGGCCACGAAGTTCGGCATCGTCCTCGGCGCCGAGGGGCAGCAGGTGCGCGGTGACGCCGCCTACGTCCGCCAGTGCCTCGAAGAGTCGCTGCGCCGCCTTGGCGTCGACCACATCGACCTCTACTACCAGCACCGGGTCGACCCGGACGTCCCGGTCGAGGAGACCTGGGGCGCGCTGTCCGAGCTGGTCGCCGAGGGCAAGGTGCGCCACCTGGGCATCTCCGAAGCGTCCGCGGACACGATCCGCCGCGCCCACGCGGTCCACCCGGTCACCGCGCTGCAGAGCGAATGGAGCCTGTGGACCCGCGGTATCGAGGACGAGATCGTGCCCACCTGCCGCGAGCTGGGCATCGGGATCGTGCCGTTCTCGCCGCTCGGCCGCGGTTTCCTGACCGGCAGCATCACGACGGCGGCGGAGCTGCCCGCCGACGACATGCGCCGCAAGCTGCCGCGCTTCGCCGAGGGCAACCTGGACCGGAACCTGCGCATCGTCGAGGCGCTGCGGAAGCTGGCGGCGGAGAAGGGCGTGACCGCCGGGCAGCTGGCGCTCGCCTGGGTGCAGCACCAGGGTGCGGACGTCGTCCCCATCCCCGGCACCAAGCGCCGCACCTACCTGGCGGAGAACGTCGCCGCCGCGACGCTCGAACTGTCCGAAGAGGACATCCGGAGCATCGAGGCGGCCGTCCCCGCGGACGCCGTGGCGGGCGAGCGCTACCCGGCGGCGCTGGCCCGCAACGTCGGCAAGTGAGGGCGGTGGCCGCTCAGGCCACCGCCACCCCGGCCGCGGTCGTGATCATCGCCGCGGCGAGCAGCACCGCGCCGCCGACGGTGACCCCGTGCGCGAGCGGCTTCCGCCCCGGCAGCAGGTTGAGGAACATGCCGCCGGACTGCGCCAGGATCCCGATCAGCAGCAGGACGCTGACCACCCACTGCCCGGCGGCGCCGAGCCCGCCCGCGGCGACGAGTTGCAGGGTGATCAGCGCCAGCACGAGCAGCACACCGGCGTGCGCGTGCCCGGCGCGGAAGGAGGCCCGTTGCTCCTCGGTGAGCCTGCGCTTGCGGAGCAGGGCGAGCAGCGAGTACCCGCCGAACATCACGGTCGGCAGCGAGACCAGCGCGATCACGGTGAACAGCTGGGTGGGACCGGACAGGACGACCATCGCGAACTTCCTCTCTGGGGAGATCCACGACTATCGTAACAGTGTTACGTAACTCTGTTATTCCATCAGCCCGGCGGCCACCGTGGCGCCGAGTTCCCAGCACTTCTCCAGATCGGCCTTCGACGGTTCCCCGGTCACGGTGACGAACTGCGCCGCCTTCTCCCAGCCGAGCCCGGTGGTGATCGACTCGATGCCGCGGACCGTCCCGGAGACGTCGCTGCCGCCGTGCACGTAACACCCGAACGGGCGGCCCCGCGTGGAATCGAGGCACGGGTAGTAGACCTGGTCGAAGAAGTGTTTGAGCGCGCCCGCCATGTATCCGAGGTTGGCGGTGGTGCCGAGCAGGTAGCCGTCCGCCTCCAGGACGTCGGTGGCGGTGGCCGCGAGGGCCGCCCGCCGCACGACGGTCACCCCTTCGATCTCGTCGGTGGTCGCGCCGGAGACGACGGCCTCGAACATGGCCTGCACGTTCGGCGAGGGCGTGTGGTGCACGATCAGCAAGGTGGGCACGCCTGACGAGCGTGCCGTGGTCAGCGCGCCGGTGCAACCGTGCCGAGGAGCTTGAGCAGCTGTAGCGCCTCGTGCCCCGGGCTGCCGGGCTCGGCGGTGTAGAGGATGACCCGCTGGTCGCGGTCGCAGACGAGCAGCACCTCGCACTCGACCTGGAACCGGCCCACGCGCGGGTGGTGCAGCGTCTTGGTGCGGCCGCGCCACCCGATCACGTCGTGCCGGGCCCACAGCTCGCGGAACTCCGGGCTGCCCGCCAGCAGGTCCTCGATCAGCTCGCGCAGCCCCGGGTCGTCGGGGTACTTCGCGGCGGCTGCGCGCAGTTCCGAGGCGAGGTTGATGCCGAACTGCTCCCAGGTGTCCGGGTAGCGGCCGGTGCCGGGCCGGAGGAACCGGTCGCGCGCGAGGTTGCGCTCCCGGGGCGGCAGGGCGAAGAGGTCGTCGAAGATGACGGCGGCCAGCGGGTTCCAGGCCAGCACCTCGTACTTGACGTCGACGACCATCGCGGCGGCGTCGTCGAGCCGGTCCAGCAGGTGCCGGATCCCGGACGGCACGTCGGGGGAGGGGCCGGCCGGCCCGGGCTGCTCCCCGGCGAGGCGGAACAGGTGCGCGCGCTCGACGTCGGACAGGCGCAGCGCCCGCGCGATCCCGGACAGGACCGGCCGCGACGGCTGCGGACCGCGGGCCTGTTCGAGGCGCGCGTAGTAGTCCGTGGAGATCGCGGCGAGCGAGGCGACCTCCTCCCGCCGCAGGCCAGGGGTGCGCCGCCGCAATCCGGTGGGCAGCCCGACGTCGGCCGGCCGGAGCCGCTCGCGCCTGGTGCGCAGGAACTCCCCGAGTTCTCGCCTGTCCATGCCTCCAGTGTCCGGGACCCCGAACGCCGGTATCCAGGGACCACGAGTCCCCGGTTGCGCCGTCTCTGCCGCGACCGCTCCCGGCCGCCGAGGGTGGAGGCGTGACAGACACGAAGATCGCCCTCGTCACCGGGGCGAACAAGGGGATCGGCAAGGAAATCGTCCGGCAGCTGCTGGCTGCGGGGGTCACGGCGATCGTCGGGGCACGGGACCCGGAGCGCGGCCGGAAGGCGGCCGAGGAGCTGGGTACGACGTCGGTGGTCATGGACGTCACGGACCAGGCGTCGGTGGACGCCGCGGCCAAGACCGTGGAGCAGCAGTACGGCCGGCTGGACATCCTGATGAACAACGCGGGCGTCGCCCTGGACTGGGGACGAGAGCGTCCGTCCGAGTTGTCCGCCGACGTGGTCCGCGAGATCTACGAGACCAACGTCTTCGGGGTCATCCGCGTGACCAACGCGTTCCTCCCGCTGCTGCGGAAGTCCGAGCGGCCGCGGATCGTGAACACCTCCAGCTCGCTGGCGTCCGTCTCTCTGCAGGCCGACCCGGACTCGCCCCAGTCGGGGGTGCTCCTCCTCGGCTACAACTCGTCGAAGTCGGCGCTGAACGCGGTGAGCCTCTCCTACGCCAACGACCTCCGGGCGGAGGGGATCACGGTGAACGTGTTCGAGCCGGGGTTCTGCTCGACCGATCTGAACGACCACGCGGGGCAGCTCGATCCGGCCCAGGGAGCCGCGGTCGGGGTCGCCGTCGCGCTGGCGCCCGGAGAGGGCGGCACGGCGCAGTTCCACGCCGAGGGCGGTTTCCTGCCTTGGTAGGCAGTTGATCAGCGCTTTTACCGTTAAGGGACCCCCCTGTTCGGACCCCATTCCGGGGCATGTAATCTTCTCTTCGTCGCCAGGGAGACCGGGCCGGCGGGGAGAAAAAGCCCCAAGGGAACGGGATCCGGGCGGGGGGTCACGAACCAAGCTCCCACCGATGGTGGTAGAGTGGGTGACCGCCGCCGGACGAAACCACAGTGTAATCGGAGTTGTGAGACTTCGTGTCGCTGGTTGGTCGTCGGGTGACACAACAAAACGTGTTGTTTGAGAACTCAACAGTGTATTGATGAGCTAAAGCCAGTTGATTAGCTAGAACCCTTTGTGGGTTCCTTTGAGGCTATGAATCATAGCCGGATCGATTTTCTAGCATTGTTGGAGAGTTT